>CAYNKF010000028.1:0-12925 GCA_964397705.1 uncultured Balneolaceae bacterium
CGGATAACGTGTTGCTACATTGCGGCTGTCACCTATCGTAATATTCGTTGACTTTGCATCGGATTCCACATAGTTATAAATGCCTTCAATACCATAATACAGTTCTTTTCCACCCTCGAAGTATTTGTCGAAATCGAGTTGGACAATATTTACATTTACATTCTCTTCCCGATTTCGGAGCCATTCATCCTGAAAATCACGATCATTACGACTCTCCTGAAACCACTGATGAGAAAATGTTGCTGTTAAATTATCAAACCAGTCAGTTGACTTAAAGTAATCGGCTTTTAGGGTGTTCATCATCCAGATCTGTGGACCATAATACCACTCTGCATTCACCAACTGCCCGCTATCTCCTTGTTCTCGCTCTATAAGACGATCATAACGCGGAATATCTGAAGTGGTCGCATAATGAAACCCATAGGAAAGATCCCAGTTGGTGTTAGGTTTATAACGGAGTTTTTGCATCAAATTAAGTTGTTGATATCCCGAAAATCGCTGCAGCGTTACATCCTCGTTGGGGACAACCGCATCAAACCCGTCACGGCGAATTACATATTCTTTCCGCTTTCCAAACTCAGGGAATTCATCATAAAAATCTCCGCCTGATCGCAGATCATCAAAACTGCTGTAAGTTACACTCGTCGTAGTTCCCCACTTTTCAAATCCGACCGAGGCATCAGCATGAATCGTGCCTTCAGTATTTGCTGAACTGAAGCGACTCATCAGGTTAATTTCTACCTCGGTACTATCCTCATCAAAAGAGAGTTTGGGGGAGCGAGTTTGAAAGTTCATCACTCCACCCAAAGCATCACTACCATAAATAATGGCACCGGGACCAAACAACACCTCCGTATTCTCGACAGCGTTGGGATCGATCGAAATAACATTCTGCAGATTTCCACTACGAAAGATTGCATTGTTCATTCGAATGCCATCCACAGCCAGCAATACGGAATTGGCCGCAAATCCACGCATCATCGGACTTCCACCACCCATCTGACTTTTTTGAACAAATACCTGGCCGGAATGCTTTAATATATCGGCCGATGTCTGAGGGTTATTAAAAGCAACCTCTTCATCGCCAAGCCGAATAATGGGTTGTGGTATTTTTGTACGATCTTCAGCACGTCTGCTGGCTGATATGTATATGTTATCCATTAAAACCGACTGACCTGTAAGCTTTACAAGATAATTCCGCTCTTTGACCTGTTGAAAGGTTAGGATCTTTTTTTGATAGGACGGATGGTGAAAATTCAGGGTATCGCCAGCCGAAAACTTATCAATGCGAGCGGTACCATTATCACCGGTTGATACCATTTTATTTCGCTCGTTATTAAAGATGTAGACATTCACAATAGGTCGCTGCGATTCCTCTTCAATTACGCGAACTGTCTGGGCAAAGGAATCCAAACAAAACAACAATGTGCCTACAACCAGCAGTGTCCAAAATCTTAATATCATTGGGGTATAATCAGTTCATTCTAAATTTATGTGATAATAGAGGCGAAATTCCGGAAGGTAAATACTATAAACATGCGATATGATTTCACTTCAAACTTTGACCTATTTTGCTTTCCTTCGCCACGTCAAACCCACCCCTGCTAAAACGATAAGCATTGCTAGCATTGAAGTGATGGGAGGTAACTCTGCAAACAGGAAAAAAGCTAAAACCGAAGCCAGGAGGGGTTCTACTAAAATAAGTGTAGACAGTAATGTGGGGGAAACATACTTAACAGCATAATTCATCGAGCCGTGACCCAGTATCTGTGGACCAAAAGCCAATCCGGCTCCGGCCCAAATTCCTATTCTAGAAATATCCAGCAGGTTTTTACCCATTACAATCGCTACCAGAACACAGGCTGCGGCTGCATAAAAGTACACTGGGAAAACGTAATCAATCCATTCCCGTTTCCTACGGATTTTTTGGCCTATCAGAAGGTAAACCACAAAAATAATGGCAGCCGTTAATGCCAGAAAGTTACCAAAAAGAGGATCGGCAAAATCCTGTTCTATCTGGCTATCGGATATTCCCAGTAATAACGATCCCGAAAATGCTAATAAAACCCCAATCCAAGTTGTTTTTGCAAAGCCGCGCTTAAACCAAAGGCGCTCAACCAGTATCATGATGATGGGATGGATAGTCACCAGAACCGATGCAGAAGCAACAGAGGTATAATAAAGAGAAGAAATCCAGAAGGTAAAATGCAGTCCCAGGCATACACCCGATAATGCTATCCACAATCGTTCTTTACCTTTGCCGGATCGCTGCTCGCTACTTCTCAACCAAATCCAAAAAGGGAATAGCATGGCTGCGGCAAAAACGGTGCGATAAACGACCAGCACTAAGGGTGAGGTATCTGATGCATAACGAACCAAAATAGGTGCAAATCCAAAAGCAGTTAAGCCGGCCAGCAGGGCCGCCAGTACTTTTACTTTTGGATATTCCTCAGCCATATCGCAAAGATAAAATTAAAATTTTGTTATCGGATGCGGTCCATCGATTTGACCAATTCGATATCATCTTTGATCTTTTTGCGAGCATACAGCTGAGAACATAAAGCCAGAACTAACAATCCCAAACCAATGGTTTCATCCCACAAAAAGGCCCCAAAACCACCTAGTGATATATAAATACCTATTGCAAAACCAATGACCACTATTTGAATAAGCAATAACACAGTTACCCACTTCCGGTGATTTTTCCGATTTTTGTATAGGAAAATTGTACCCAGAGATCCTATCGAAGCGATGGTTAAAATAATGGCAAAGCTTAGACCCAGCCATTGCTGAGGGTCTTGCATAGCATGACTGTATAGCGCATTAAAAAACACACTTCCATTTAATAGAAAAGCCAAAAAAAGGAGCACTGATTGAATCCGTTGTATCACGAGTCAAATAAAAAGTTTTATTCCATTTAATTTCAATTGGCAAAGATACAATTTTTTGCAGAGTAGGTCATCCCAAAACCTAAAGCTTTGCAATTAATAAAAAAGCCCAGAAGAATTAACTTCCGGGCTATTATAACTTACAAACTTTAGGACTTCACCTTTGGTGCAGCATCATGATGACGTTTTGAAGTTCCATTAGATTCAGGAGCCTTAACAATGATACCTGGATTTCTGTCATTGTAAAAGAACAAGTTCACTTTTCGTCGTCCTTTTTCAAATAAATAGTATAGTACCGGTACCAGAATTAACGTCAAGAAGGTGGCAAAAATAAGTCCGTTAATGACTGCTATAGCCATCGGGGCCCACCAAGCCGCTTGCTCACCACCCCAGTACAAATATTCCCCAAGGTTTGTGAAAAATTCAGCGGGTGCATTAATAAGTGTTATAAAATCGAGATTAAATCCAATTGCCAACGGAACCAATCCCAATGTAGTAGTCAATGCTGTAAGTACAACGGGACGAAAACGTACTTTCCCCCCCTGTACTAATGCATCATACAACGGCATATTGTCACGAGTGCGAAGAATATCAATGTAATCAATCATCACAATTGCATTGTTCACCACTACTCCGGCCAGCGAGATAACACCAATTCCGGTCATAATAATCACAAATGGCATTTGGAAGATAACCAAACCAAAAAATACGCCGGCTGTAGACATAACCACCGAAGTCATTACAATAAATGGCTTGCTTATAGAATTAAATTGAGACACCAGGATAAAAGCAATCAGGAAAAGAGCAATCAAGAATGCTGTAGAAAGAAAGTCGATTGCCTCCTGCTGATCTTCCTGCTGCCCGGTCCAGCTAGCCTCGTAGCCGTTTGGCATTTGGTTACTGATATAATCGTCCAGTACAGTTTGCACTTCCTCTAGCACGGCATTGGCGTTATAACTGGATCGTACATCAGCCATAACCGTAACCACTCGTTCCTGATCTTTATGCTTAATGCCTCCCAAACCTTCCTCGATTCCCCAAGAAGCGACACTCGATAATGGGATCTGTCGTCCCTCTTCGCCTACGATATTTAAGTCCTGAAGAGCACTCAAGTCATTGCGGAACTGCTTATCCAACCGTACCGTAATATCATACTCATCTTTTCCATCACGGTATTGCGATGCTTCAACCCCATTAATAGCCTGTCGAATTGTATTACCGATACTCCGTGTTGACAGGCCATATACAGCAGCTTTTTCACGGTCGATATCAACGCGTATTTCGGGACTCGGCTCGGGAAGATCAGTCTCTAATCCGTCAAGCTTACTGTACACAGGATCATTTTCAATAATGGTTAGTATTTCTTCTGAGATACTTTCCAACAGCGGCATCTCTTTTCCGGAAATTTCCAGATTTATCGGCTTGCCTGAAGGAGGACCCTGCTGTTCCTCCTCAACCGTAATTTCAGCTCCGGCAATACCTTTGGAGAAATTATTTCGGGCGTACTCCATAGCCCCAAATGATGTCCCTTCGCGTTCTTGAAAGTCCACAAAGTTTAATACAATAGTTCCTAAGTGGGACGAACTCCCCTGGTTAGATCCAGGCCCTGAGGTAATAGCCGAGCCGGCTGTACTTAATACCGATTCAACATCTTCATTATTCGGAATGTTTGGAACTTTTTGCTCCAGATCATCCATTACCGATTTAGTAAACTCTACATTTGTTCCCACCGGTGCCTCTATCTGCACATACGCTCGTGCCGGCGGAATGCCTTCCGGGAAGTACTCAACACCGGGGTTAAAAATTCCGAAAAATATGAAGCTGGAAATCAATGTAAGCACTGCAATTCCAACGATGGTTTTCCCATGATCGAGTGACCAGCGTAAAGTCGTCTCATATTTTTCCAGCAATTTAGGGAGGCCTTCTTTTTGCCACCATTCACCGATTGGGGTCATGAAATAACGATTTGCCAACCACAACAACAGACCTGCTACAATTAACATAGACCACGTTAACACACTATTAATCAATCCTATTAACAGAAGTACTGCTGCAGCCCCTAACATAAATAGTCGCCCTTTATCAGTCATTTTAGGTCGATCAGAGCTTTCCTCTTGATCCAAGTTCATAAATAGAGCACACAGTACCGGATTGATAACCAGTGCAACAAACAGCGAGCTACTGAGCGTAATTATTAGTGTCTGCGGCAGGTAACCCATAAACTCTCCCGTAATTCCGGGCCAAAATAACAAGGGGAAAAAAGCTCCCAAGGTAGTTAGTGTTCCTGAAATAATAGGAATAGCAACCTCGGCAGTACCCTTCTTTGCTGCCGTGAAGTTATCGTATCCTTCTTCCAAATAACGGTAAATATTTTCAACGACTACAATGGCATTATCTACCAGCATACCAAGAGCCAGGATGAGAGAAAACAACACAATCATATTCATGGTCATGCCCAATGCAGCGATAATGATAAACGATAAGAACATTGACATCGGGATTGCAATACCCACAAAGGAAGCATTTCGGATACCAAGGAAAAACAGTAATACTCCGATCACTAACAGCAACCCAGAGATAATGTTATTCTCGAGACTACTGACCATGGAATTAATGTCCTTACTCTGGTCAGAAGTTATTTCATAGTTTGTAGTCGGTGGCAATGTTGGCATCTCCTCGGCTAAAATGGATTTTACAGCCGAAGAGGTCTCCAGAATATTTTCACCACTACGTTTAACAACAGAAAGCGAAATTACCGGATCGTCATTAAGCTCGGCATAAGTTTCCCGTTCCTTAAATCCAAATTGAACATCAGCTACATCACGAATGTAAATGGGCTTATCGTCAGGAGCATCAATCACGATATCTTCGATTGGTGCAACGGTCTCGAACTCCCCTGGAACCCTCAGTAAAAATTTCTTGATGCCAACCTCAATATTCCCGCCAGGTACAGTTATATTTTCCTGCTGGATGGCGGCAATAATATCGCCAAAACTGAGTCCATAATATTTAAGCTTGGGCAGATTCACATCCACTTTAACTTCTCTTTCCAATCCACCGGCTAAATTCACTTCAAGTACCGATGGCACGGACTCGATCTGGTCCTGTAAATCTTCGGCAATTTCTTTGAGCTGTATCAACCCATACTGCCCGGAAATATTAACCTGCATGATAGGAAATTCCGAAAAATTAATTTCCTGAATAATAGGATCTTCAGCCTCTGTGGGAAGTTCCGGCTTGGCCAAATCTACTTTTTCCCGCACCTTTTGAAGAGCATCATCAATATTTACATCAGAATTAAACTCCAAGTTAATATTGGAATACCCTTCAGCACTGGTAGAATTCATTTCCTTGATATCAGAAATACCACTTAACTCCTCTTCGAGCTTACGTGTTATAAGGCTCTCCATATCCTCGGGCGAAACGCCAGGATAAGTAGTAATCACCATAATATTTGGGATGGTGATATCCGGAGAGGATTCCTTGGGAATATTGATGTATGACTGAATGCCCATAATCGCAATCAGCAAAACCAATACTAATACACTGATCCGATTATCTATCGAAAATGAAGAAAACCAGAACTCTTTCTGCTTCTCTGATCCTCCCTTTCCGTTACCGGTCAAACTGCTATTTGTAATTTCTTCGTTATCCATTCTTAATTATCCTACAAATTCTTTTGTGCAATTCTACTTTCACGCGACTCAACGATGGTTATCCGCATGCTGTCCTGCAAAAAGGATGACCCCACTGTAATGAGTTGGTCCCCAGTTGTAAGCCCGCTTTCAATGACAACCTCATTCTTGTAGCTCGCTCCAAGTTGAACCGGTCTCATTTTAGCAATTGTCTTTCCTGCTGCGTCCTCGGAAGCTACATAAACTACATTTTGATTATTATTCTGGTAGACAAATTCTTCTCCAATAACTACCGATTCATCTGTTTCCAATGTTCGAATCATCAGATTGGCAATCATGTCTACTTTATAGTCATATGCTTCAGACGGCAATTTTACCTCAACTTCAAAAGTTCGTGCCTGTGGACTTATACTTTTTCCTACAAACGTAATGGGCAATTGTAGCGTATCAGCCTGTTGGAAATCGAACCATATTTGTGCCATATCGCCTCGCTGTACAACGTCAGAATAAATTGATGGAACACCTGTTGATATTTTGAGATTCTTAGTACCAATCAGGCGTAACAGTACAGCTCCGGGCGTGGCCATTTCTCCCTGTTCCAGTAATATATTTTCAACTGTAGCATCAAAAGGTGCCCTAACAGTTGTCTTATTGATATTTACTTTTACCGCTTCGAGCGAAGCTTTGTTCTGCTCATAATTATATTTAGCATTTAAATAATCGATTTCTGAACCGACACTATCCTGCTCATATAAGCGCTTTAATCGCTCATAGTTTTCTTTTGCTTGTGCAGTAACTGCTTCAAGTCGTTCCCGCTCTCGAATCAACTGCGAATCATCAATCTTTAAAATCGGCTCTCCCTGCCGAACATCGTCACCGGGATCTACAAAATATTTTTCTATTCGGCCGGAAACTTCTGCAGAAATTCGTACATCATTGGGGGCCTCGACTGTTCCTATCAGTTTTAAGTATCGCTCAAAGTGTTGCTTCTGAATCTCTTTTGTTTCAACATTTACCGTTTTTACCAATTCTTCCTGTTCAGCTTGCTCTTCTTCAGAACATGCCGTAAACAAAGTGAGACCAATAATTCCGGTTAAAATTAATCGCTTAATCATAATATTTAATCCTAAAACTTTGTTTTAGTCGTTTAATGAGGGTTTATCGTTATCTACAAACGGTACCATCCCAATGGCCTGATCATATTGTGCCTTGGCCGATAGATAATTGAATACCATCCGTGCATAATTTGCTTCAGCTTCACGCAGTTGCAGTTCTGCATTGGTAACATCAAGCTGAGACCCCATCCCGTTTTCAAGTCGCGCTTGCGCTCGCTGATATCCTTGACGTGCCAATTCCAATGCCTTTTGACGCACCGGGGCCGTTTCTATTGCTTGGTTTAATGATTCTTTGGCAGACTGTATTTCATTTTTAGCCGATCGTATCGCAGCTCTTTTTTGCTCTTCCAGATCTTTCTTTTCAATCTGCGCAATATCCAGATTCGACGACCGCTCAAACCCTCGAAAGATGGGTACCGATAAATTCACCCCAAATGTTTGTGTTCTTACACGACGTCGATCGTTTCCAAAGAACGTAGGCGTTCCAGGCTCCTCTGCTCTCCACCCTAAGTTGTAAGAAGCAGTGAGAGATGGTAAAAAGCGACTTTTTATAGCTTTTATTTCACGATCCTTAAGCTGGTTCTGGGTCTCAATAACCCGTATATCACCTCGTAAATCCGTGGCAACATCCACCACATCAGATTGTGAATTCAGTTGATAGGGGGTCATGTTATCAACCCGCTTAATATTCGTATTGGTTCCATCGGTAGCTTTCTGCGTAGTAACATCGTATGCGTTCAAATCCCCTTCTACAGAAAAATCTACACTCAATGGTACACCAAGCACTACTTTTAGCTCACGATAGGCCTGTTGCAGTGCATACTTGGCTTCAGCAAGTTGTGGTTCTTGATTTTTCAGCTGAACTTCTACTTGCAGCACAGCATATTCATCAATTAGTCCGGCTTTATTACGCGCCTTGTTTTCTTTTAGGTTTTCTTTCAATCGATTTACAGTAGCTTGTTGTAACCTAAACTGTTCTTTGGCTACCAGCACGTTATAATATGCCAGCCGAGTTTGTGTAACAATCTGCTGAGTTGTAGCTCTAAGATTCTCAGCCTGTGCCTCTTTAAATACTTTGGAACTGCTTATACCTATAAAAGCTTCTCCCCGAAACAGGGTTTGCTCAACCGATAGATTACCCTGCCAATTGTTATCTTCACCCACGGGAATTGCTCGCAATGGCGAATTGGGATCATTGGGATCTTGAGGAAAAAAGAATACCGGCAACTCAAGGTTTCTGGTGTATGCAGCTGAGGCGGTAACATCAGGAAGTACAGAACTCCACGCTTTTGTAACCTCTTCATCAGCAACTTCTAAGTCAAAAAGAGAACGCTTTATATCAGAGTTATTTGCTAATGCTACCTTAATAGCTTCAGTAAGCTCTAATGAATTGTCGCCTTCAAGAATATTTGAGGTTGAAGTGGTATCGGTCTGCTGAGCTTTTATAGGTGCTGATACTAAGAGTAATATTAAAAAGACCAAGGGGCCTATTTTCTGTAAAGAATCGCATAACTGGATGCCAATATGATTCATAAATGCTTGAACTTTTCTGGTTCTAAATATTTGAACATGCTTCATTTTAAAGGCTCATTTTTACGTACTTATTTCCCATTTGTTTCAATATTATGACTGCCAGTCATCCAACGTTTTCGAGCATCTTCACTAGCAATTCCGGTTCCAACCAACTTCAAAAAGTTTTCAAATAACGTATCTACCGAAAGTTCCATTTCATCAAGCATCTCAAAATGATATCCTGTACCGTGCATATGACTCATTGCGGTAATGCCGCGCGTACTTGAATGTATTACTACCGCCAACTCTTTAGGATCATAGCTGTCATTAACAGTGCCATCCTGCATACCGATTTGGAGTGCCCGAATCATAAAGTTCAACGCCTCCCTCCTGTTTTCTTCACATTTTTCAGCATGCTTACTGTTTTTTAGCTCTTCAACATCCCTCAGAGACTCATAGTACATGAAAGAATTAAAATAGTTAGGATTCTCCCTTACAAAATTAAGGTATGTTTCTCCTAGCAAGCGAATTAATTCCAAGCCTTTATGATCGTGTCCGCCTGCAAAAACTTTTGCAAACTGACTATTTAACAAGTCAGATCCACGCTGGGTAATAGCCAGGTAAAGCTCCGTCTTATTTTTAAAATACAGATAGAGAGTACCCTTGCTTAGTTCAGCCTCTTCAGCAATCTCATCCATAGTAGCCTGATCGAGACCTTTTGAAAAAATTATTCGTTCGGCGGCATCAATAATTTGATTACGTCGCCGTTCTTTTTCTCGAGCTTTTCGATCTTCTGTTCCCATATAAAATTTAATTAAAATGACTATCAGTCAGAAAGTGACCAAAGTTAAGAGTAATATTACCTAAGTACAATATTTGTAATTAAATAATTCCCGACATCCCATTAATATTTCTATTATCCACGTATCCACGATATTTTCATGATTATCCCCTACCTTTACAGACCAATTTTCTTGTTTAACCACAATCGAAATCATTGAATTTCTCGAAAAAATCTCTTGTAGAGTCCTCTCTGTTTATAGTAGCAGTCATTTGGGCATTAAATTTCTCAGTCGTCAAATACTCTCTGAACGAAATTGATCCACTCAGTTTTAATGGCCTGCGATTTATTTTTGCCGCAGCTATTATTTGGATTGTTCTCCTTTACCGTAATCAAGTATTCCTAATCCCAAAAAGGGACTGGCTTCCGCTCATTGGTATGGGACTACTGGGAAATCTCATCTACCAGGGATTATTTATTATTGGTATTAATTATACCTACGCAGCCAATGCGGCTGTTATGCTAGGCACTATCCCAATCTGGGTCGCCCTCATCAGTCATTTCTTTAACCTAGAGCAAATGAACATCTTCAAAACGTTTGGGGTTATCGCTGCCTTTGCCGGTATTATTTTCATTATTTCGGGAGGCAATGACCCCTTCTCATTTGGTTCTGATACTTTTCTGGGGGATATCATTATCATCGGTGCTGCCATTGTTTGGGGGGGATACACCATACTCTCCAAATCATTTCTGTCACGCTATACGCCCATACAGTTTTCAGCGATTATGGCTACCATAGGTGCAATTGTTCTTTTTCTGATTGGGTTACCAAACATTATTCAACTAGATTGGACAGAAATTTCGGCTGCGGCCTACGGTGGGGTTATATACAGCGGATTGTTATCCATAGGAGTAGCCTATCTCATTTGGAATTACGGCCTCCAAACTGTCGGAGCCGTCCATACCGCCACTTATCAAAATCTTGTCCCTGTAATGGGACTTTTATTTGGAATTGTTTTACTAAACGAGCAGCTAACATTTTTCCAATATGCCGGGTCAGCACTGGTAATAGCAGGAATTGTGTTGGCTCGCTGGAAGAGAAACACAGATTTCAACGTTGCAACTACTGAAATTAAAAATGAATAAACTGCTAGAATCGATAAGAAATATTCACTTTTGCACTAAAGCGCTCCCTGGTAAAGTTAGGATATTCAGAGGAATCAAATCCCACAGTGCCACCTATTAACCAAATATCAGATAAGGCATACTGCCCGTCAATACTTGCAGACCAAGAGTCTAATGCTGCAATATCATCTGAAAATTCTATTTCTGTTGGAGCCGTACCATATCCTCCATTTAAACTTATATACGTTTCCGCTGTCCCAAAATAACGACGCGCTACTAAATTCAGAGATCTTGATGTACCTCCTGATGAAGGAACTAAATACGTCCGCGCCGTAAATAGATAGCTACCACGGTATTTTGTAAGTGACAGGGTATAGATATCAGTTTGAGACGCTCCAAAATCTAAATATCTGATTCCCGCTTCTAATTCAAAAGCTGCTGGCAGAGACTTATATAGCGAAAACCCAAACCTGTAATCGGGATGTACAGGAGACTGAGAATAACCGGCGCTCACATAAGCATATAATCCTGGAGCTATTGATGGGTACGCATCGACATTAAATTGCACTCCATCCGATCCAAACCGCTGTGCATATTCAACCCGTCCAATAATAGAACCAATTGGAGTCTGCCGCGTGAGCCCAAACTCCGTAAAATGCCAGGGGTCAAAAATAGTTCTAAATCGGTCATAACGATATGATATCTTGGCCCGATACTTCATTTGCTGTAACTGGCTATCTTCTAAGCCTTCACGAGCCTTACGATTACCGGAATCTTCTTCAAGAATAGCTTTGTAAGTCTGCTCTGCCTCTTCGTAGTTTTCCATTCCATATAGAACAGACGCTTTCACCAACATAAATTCAATATCACCGGGATAATACTGTAACGCCCGATTCGTTACTTCTAAAGCCGCATCCATCTGCCCCGACCATTTTTGGTTATCCACCAGGGCGGTCAATGCCCTACGGTTTTGAGGATCGTTATCCAACACGTAATCCAGTTCTTCTTCAGCCTTCTCATAGTTACTTTCCCAGCTGTACAACCGCGCTACAAAAATTCGGATGCCATGATAATTTGGGCTTCGGTCCAAGGCTTCATAAGCATATCGCCGCGCCGTCTCATAATTCTCCTCATCAAAAGCAGCCGTTCGAGCTTTTTCATAAAGCTGGTCAACAGTAAGATCTTCCATATCTTGCGCAAAAACCGCAGCACTGCTTACCAACAAAAACCATATGCAAATGGTAATTATTTTTTTCATATCATCGATTTAATTGTTCGCCGTCGCTGCAAGGTAAAATATTATTCGCCAATATGTTTCTTCAAGTTCGGTAGTTCCTTATAGTCTGCATCCAACTTCTTAAGCAGGTCATATGTTTTCTGAGCTTCCTTTTGCTTATCCAAATACCCCAAAATTTTAATCTTTCTTGCCAAAAATGATTTACTTTGAGGGTGACGCTCGAGTCCCTGCTCAATAACCTGCAACGCTGTTTCGTAATCACCCTGCCAGATCTCATTATCCACATAAGCATTGTAGGTGTCCTCATAGGTATCGTCTTCTTCCAACACCTTTCTGAAATGCATCTCTGCCTGCTCATAATTACCCTGCCAGGCATTCGTCCGACCGATTAAAATCCGCACGTCATGATATTCGGGAGTTCGCAGCAATATTCGTTTTGCGATAGCCCGAGCAATTTCATAATCCCCCAAAAGCCCGTTGGCGGGCTTTCTGAAACTGCTCATCAATTGTCAGTTCCAACGAATCCAACTTTGCAAAAAGCGTGTCGTATTCAGATAAAAATGCATATTTCTCTGATCTACTCGCACTTACATTCTCTGTGGGATACAGCCTGTTAATTTGTACTACAAAAT
>CAYNKF010000029.1:0-12892 GCA_964397705.1 uncultured Balneolaceae bacterium
CGCTGTAAAGTGGATGATTTCTTCGTGCATCAAGTTTGGTTCTACCGATGAAAAGCGGATGCGTTCAAGTCCATCAACGGTATCTAACTTCTGCAAGAGCATAAAGAAGTTTTCGTCCGTACCGCGACCAAAATCACCGGCATTTACTCCAGTGACGACCACTTCTTTAAAACCCTCCTCAACTAATAACTTTGCATTTTCAACAATAGTACTGACCCTTGGACTACGGCTTTCGCCACGGGCCATCGGTATCGTACAAAATGAACAGTTATAGCTGCAGCCATCCTGAACTTTCAAAAATGCCCGAGTTCGGTCATCTGCTGAAAAGGCATTATGAAAGTCGACGGTCTCATTTACATCCGAATTATAGACAATAGGTTCGGATCGTTTTTCGAAGTTGTCAAAAAGCTCGAGTAGCTTGAATTTATTCTTGGCTCCAAGAACGGCATCTACACCATCAATTTCGGCAATTTCTTCAGGTTCCAATTGTGCATAACATCCTATTACCGCAACAAAAGCCTCTGGGTTTCTGCGAAGGGCACGGCGCACGGTTTGGCGACAGGTACTATTGGCACTTTGGGTCACCGAACAGGTATTTACAACATAGATATCTGCCTCATTATCGAATTCCGTGATATCATATCCATCTTGTTCAAAATCACGCTGAATAGCCATTGTTTCGGAATAATTCAGCTTACAGCCAAGAGTTTTAAAGGCAACTGTTTTCATGTATTTGCAGGTGAGTGAGGCTTGTTATAAAAACGATTTATTACTACATAAATTTGTGCTTAGCAAAATACATAATGAATGTAAAAATATCGACTAGTGATATGGTTTGGAAGCCATTTCACAGAGTGATTGTAAGCTTCGGATTTCTTTGAGCAAATAGCTTACTCATTACTCGACAGTTCTAGACTAAAGGGCTGATATCTACTAGGCCATTGGCAAGAGAAGATATTTCTGTTGTTAATTAGTTATAAGAACAGAAATGGAGACTCTATTAAGCTAAAAAATTGTTTACTACTGTATTTTGCCCCTTCTAATGTTCAAGAAATGTGGAAGTTATTTTCGTATTTATCCCAAATAATGATGCCATGCATAAATAAGGATAGCTAACACAATAAAATTGAGGATACTAATAGGGAGCATGCGTTTCCAACCCAATTTCATTACTTGGTTGTATTTAAATCGTGGGATAGTCCAACGCACCCAAATGTAGACAAATGCCCAGAAAAATGTTTTAAGGGTAAAGACAGAAACGTCCAGTATTGCTTTCGCCATAGACCCCATCTCAGGCAGCCAATAGCCGGCAAAAGGCAAATGGTATCCACCAAAGAAGAAGGTGGTAATCAACATGCTGCCAATCATTACGTGCATGTATTCAGCGAGGAAGAACATTCCAAATTTCATTCCGCTATATTCAGTATGGAATCCACCAACCAGTTCTTGTTCAGCTTCCACCAAATCAAAAGGCGTTCGGTTTGCTTCAGCAAATGCAGCTACAATAAATATTACAGCTCCAATGGGATTGCGAAAAATATTCCACCAGACTTCTTGTGAATTCACAACATCTATCATGCTTAATGATCCAGCAAAAAGTATACAGGAGGCAATGGCCATTCCCATGGGGAGTTCATAACTAATCATTTGTGCAGCGGCGCGCAGCCCACCTAATAAGGAGTATTTGCTATTAGATGCCCATCCGCCAAGTGTTACCCCATAAACACCAAGTGAGTTGACAGCAAGTAAGTATAGAACAGCAGCATTAATATCAGTGGCATATAATCCATCTCCGAATGGTATCACGGCAACAGTCATTAGTGCGGTGATAACTGGAATCATAGGAGCGATAGCATGAATGGTTTTAAAACCGCGAGCAGGGGTTACATCTTCTTTAAGAAGAAGTTTCACAACATCTGCAATGGGTTGTAATAGACCAAATGGACCCACACGATTTGGTCCAAGACGATTTTGGATGGCAGCTGCGATACGCCGTTCTGCATAAACGGCAATAGCTGCAGAGTTTAGCAGCATAAATAGAGCAACTCCTAAAACGATGTATGACGTAGTTGTTACTGGTTCCATTAAAAAGTCTTATTTAGGCTTTTACTTCTTTTTGTTTAATCGGTAGCTGAACGCCGTTTTCTTCATCCATGCGTTCATAGGTTATATCACTAAGTTCTTCTATTGAATTCCTGAGATCTGCGAAAATTTCTCGAGAATGATCATACTTGAAATCTAGTCCCATACGGTCGCCAAGCTTATTCAGAAAATCCCAGACCGGCAGGCAATCTACTTTGTTTTCTTCGCTGACCCAGTTATCAAAGTTGGTGCCAAAACGGTCAAGACGTCCTTCTGACATCTCAAGATTGAGTCGGCGATTTGTGTACTTCGTTTCTTTGGCAGGGTAGGAGCGTTGAATGCGGCCATCTACATTTACATAACTAGCTGCATGTTCAGCAACACATGTTATAGGAATGACCAAATCCGAAGCTTTAGTAGTGTCACTATGATTAGTGGCCAGCGAAATGGTATATGAATTATCAAGATCAGAAGCTGACAGAACATCTCGTCCTATCAAATCATCCGATAAGATGATAACTACTTTAGCACCTGCAACGGCTGTTTGTAGGGAAGTATCATCGGCTTCATTAAGATTAATAACCCGGCAACCGTTGGTATTGGGAGCCTGGTCATCAGTAATCAGAAAGCCATCACCTGCGCCTGGAATAACATGTGAAGTGAACTTTGCATTATTCACTCCCAATAGATTGAAAAACCTATTGAATGCGTAATTTTCTTCTACAGAGGCGTGAGGACTCCCAATAACAGCAATATCATTAGGATCGTTAGCTTCTAATACCTCAGCAAAAGTCTCTATGGCATTATTCCATGACGTATTTGATTGATTATTACCATCAAGCTTAATAGAGGGACGGTCAACACGATTCTCATTAAATTTCTTATACGCCTTACGTCCCTCATCTGGCATCCAGTAATCATTGACCTCTTCATTTTGTCGCGGAGTAATACGTAGCACTTCATTGTCTCGTGTCCACAAGTCGATATTACATCCTTTCCCGTTTGTAATATCGATACTGGGCGTTTGATTCATTTCCCAAACACGAGCTTTAAAACGAAAATCTGTCGACGTAAGTGCTCCTACAGGACAAATATCAACGGTATTAAGAGAGTAGGGGTCATCAAATTCCTCACCCGGAGCTGTTGCAGGGTAATTATCATCGCCCCGTTGTACAATAGTAAGTTGGTGCGTTTCGCTAATTTCTTCAGTAAAACGCACACAGCGAGTACAATTGATACAGCGTTCAGCATCAAGCGTAACTCGGGGACCTAAGTCTACATGCTTGGGTTTATGAACCTTTTTTACTTCAAAACGACTTCCTTCAGGCCCGTATTTGTAAGTCTGAATTTGTAGCGGGCATTCACCGGCCTGATCACAGATAGGACAATCCAGCGGGTGATTGATAAGAATAAATTCCAGAGTGTCCTTTTGTGCTCGAGCTACTTCTTCAGATGACTCTTGTGTAAGAACTACCATTCCATCTTGAAGGCGTGTAGAGCAGGAAGTTTGGAACTTTGGAAACCAACGAATTTTTCGTTCGCCATTTTCGTCCAACTCATATTCCCCTGTTTCTTGGTCTTTAACAGGGGTGCCAACTTTGACCATACACTGCCGACAATTGGCAGGGATCGACATAGATGGATGATAACAGAAAAAAGGAACTTCCAGTCCCTGATCCAGAATAAACTGGAGCAGCATTTCATCCTTTTCCTCGTCATATTCGTAACGTTTACCGTCTATAAATACTTCTGGCATAATTTTAAGTAAATTTCAATTCACAAATCGAATTGCAATCAGGCAATTTGATACTTGTGATTTGTTATTTAAATCACGCAACTGCGTGAACAGATTTCTTGCATCGTTCTTCAAATTCGTCTCTGAAACGGTTTATGGTATGACGAACTGGCCATACAGCAGCATCGGCAAGGGCGCATATCGTACGTCCTTCCATTTGGTTGCCTACATCGAGAAGAAGGTCAAGGTCCTTCATCTCTCCGTCTCCGTCTTTTATTTTCTTCAAGACCTTTTCAAGCCATCCGGTACCGTCTCGGCATGGAGTACATTGACCGCATGATTCGTGATGATAGAAGTGAGCAATTCTCCAAAGTACTTCTACCATATCAGTATCTTCATCCATTATAACCATTCCAGCAGTTCCCATCATTGATCCTACGTCTTTCAGGGAATCAGAATTCATGGTTACTCCGTCAAGTTGATCGGCTCTTAAAGGTGGAGTTGATGAACCACCCGGGATGATTGCCTTAAGGTCTTTACCACCTCGAATTCCACCTGCTACATCATTAATTAAATCCAAGACCGGTACTCCAGTTGGGTACTCATAAACCCCTGGCTGATTTACATGACCCGAAATTCCATAAAGCACAGGTCCGGGGTGTTCTTCAGCTCCAATATCACCATACCAGTCGGCCCCGTTATTTATAACTAACGGAACATTAGCCAACGTCTCAATATTATTGATAGTGGTCGGACGTCCCCACAAGCCATTTTGGGCTGGGAAAGGAGGCTTTGTTCTAGGATATCCCCGTTTTCCTTCAAGAGATTCAAGCATAGCGGTTTCTTCACCACAGATGTAGGCTCCGGCACCGTAGGTAACTTCAAGATCAATAGAAACATCAGTACCTAAAATATTTTCACCGAGATATCCTTTTTCGTAGGCGTCGTCAACAGCTTTTTGGAACATATCAACCCACGAAATATATTCCCCTCGGATGTAGACATAAATTGTATCAACCGTCATTGCGTATGACGCAATAAGTGCCCCTTCGATAAAAAGATGAGGATTATATTCAAAGATTTTACGGTCTTTAAAGGTCCCGGGTTCAGACTCATCACCATTACAAGCTAGGTAGCGGGGACCGCCATCGGGCTCGGGCATAAAGCTCCATTTGAGTCCGGCATTAAATCCGGCACCGCCCCGACCGCGAATATTCGCTTGTTTTACTTCTTCAACAACACTTTTTCGCGACCATGTGTCACGGTCATTTAAAATTTTTTTGAGAGCGTCGTATCCACCGTTTTCCTCATATACATCAATCTTTTCAAGATTGGGGATATCAGGAATAAGCAGTGGTTCAAATGATTTCCAGTCTTGAGCCATTATTTTGAGGCAGCTTGATTTCGTTTTTCCAATTCCGGCATTGCCATTGATTCAAACTCTGGCATATTACCGTTTTTAAGATTCTCTAAGAGTGTATCAACCTTTTCTTTAGTTAGGTTGTTGACGTAAACGCCATTGGTAACTTGTAGCATTGGCGCATAACCGCAAGCACCGAGGCATTCAACTTCCTGGATGGTAAACATGCCATCATCAGTTGTTTCACCTGCTTGAATACCTAATTCTTCTTCAAGGTGATGCAAAATTTCATACCCTCCACAAAGTTGACAGCTTAGACATGTGCAAACATCCAGAACAAATTTCCCTTTTTCCTCTTTATAGTACTGCGTGTAAAAACTGGCTACGCCGTGCACATGAGATTTGGGAACGTCCAATGTTTCAGCAACCAAGTTCTGTACTTCTGCTTCTACATGGCCATACTTCTGCTGAGCAACCCATAAAACACGTAGGGTGGCAGCTTTGGCCGTTGGAAACTTTGCCTTAAGCCGTTCTATTTCGTCAAGTTCTTCTTGTGTAAATGACAATTCAGCCATTAAATTATGCTATCTTATATTTCGAGAAATGGGAGTAAAAAAATCCCAGATTCTCACTACTTTAGTTCTATTTATCTGCTTCTCCCAATACGGGATCCACTCCACCAATAATTACTACGGTATCAGCGACCATCTCTCCATCAAGCATATCTTCTAGAGCTTGTAAATTCTTAAATGAAGGAGAGTTGATCTTTAGTCGCCAAGGATGACCGGTTCCATTACTTTGGATATAATATCCAAGTTCACCTTTAGGTCCTTCAACAGCATGATAGGCCTCGGCACCTTCGGGTGGACAAATTCCGGTATCCGTCATCATAAAGTCATGAATCATGCCTTCCATCGAGTAATAAACTTCATCCTTAGAAGGATAAGCCTGCTTGGCGTTATCCGTTCTTACCGGACCTTTAGGAAGCTTATCAAGGCATTGGCGGATGATACGAATACTTTCGTGCATCTCTTCCATCCGCACATAATATCGTGCAAGATTGTCGCCTTCAAGGCGGGTTGGGATTTCGAAGTCCACTTCATCATAACGAGCGTAGGGAGAGAAATCTCGAAGATCATAAGCATATCCCGATGCTCGAAGGGTAGGACCGGTAGCCCCAATTTCTAATGCGTCTTCAGGCTTTAAAACACCAACTTCTCGGTTTCTGTCAAAGAAAATTTTGTTTCGGTCAAGAAGGCCGTGAAAATCTTTGAGCTCTTGCGGAAACTCATTGACAAAATCCTTAATCATTGCAAGAGCATCATCAGTAAGATCATTGGCAACCCCACCGATACGAGCATGAGAAATGGTGAAGCGATGTCCTCCAATATTATCAAAAATATCGTATAGTTTTTCCCGCTCCCGGAAGGTCCATATAAAGAATGATACAGCGCCGGCATCCATGACCATGGTACCAAGCCATAGGAGGTGTGAAGAAATACGTGCCAGTTCAGAACCGATCATACGTATATAATGAGCACGCTCTGGTACTTCAACGTTCGCAATCTTTTCAACTGCAGTACAAAGCGCAACGTTATTGCTATACGGAGAAAGGTAGTCCATGCGATCGGTATAGGGCATGAACTCTTGGTAGGTTTTGTTCTCTGCAATTTTTTCAACACCCCGATGCAGATATCCGATATCGACTTTCGCCTTTTCAATAAGCTCTCCTCTTAATTGTAAGATAAGACGCAGCACTCCGTGGGTTGCAGGGTGCTGAGGACCCATATTGAGCACCATCTTAGTATTGAGCGGGTCATCTTCATCAAGCATTTCTATGGTTGTGTGCTTATCCTCGAGAGCTTGATAGAGTTTATTTTGGTGCTCTTCAAAAAATTTTGAATCTAACTGGTCGACAAGTCTTGTTTTACTCATAATAAAAGCTACTCAGTGTCAGGCGTTGAATTTGGCAGTTCAATGGAACCCGGAATGCCCAACAGGGGAAATTCTTTGCGCAAAGGGAAATAGTTGTAATCCTCGGGCATGAAAATGCGACGAAAGTCTGGGTGATTGTTAAACTTAATCCCAAACATGTCATATACCTCACGTTCCATCCAGCTGGCAGATTGCCAAACATCAGTGATGGAATCCATAACCGGTTCTTCTTCTGGAAGACGTACTTTTAAGAAAAGTTTCTCTCGGTTACGCAATGAAATGAGATTATAAACTACCTCAAAACGATCTTCTGAAGTAAATCGATCAATGCCAAAAATGTCAGTAAGATATATATAGTGCAGTTCTTCCTTAAGATAGCGGCATATATCTACAATATTTTGAGGTTCTACAAGTATAAATGTATCTCCCGTAGATTGATAGACTTTGATAAAGCTATCCTCAAATTTGTCGGATAATCTATCAACCGTATTTTGGAGTGTTTCAGATAATTCTAAATTCATATTAAGTATCGAGCGTTACGGAGTGTTCGGTACGAATTTTATCTTGAATTTTCATCAGGGCGTGCAAGAGGGCATCAGGACGCGGCGGACATCCAGAGATATAAGCATCTACCGGAAGAAAATTGTCACAACCCTGTACTACACCATAGCAACGGTGCATGCCACCGGTTGATGCACAAGCTCCCATAGCAATGCACCATTTGGGGTCGGGCATTTGATCCCAAATTCGACGAATGGCGTGTGCCATTTTATAATTCACCCACCCAGCAACAATCATGACGTCACTCTGGCGGGGCGAAAAACGCATAACCTCAGAACCAAAACGAGCAGCATCATATTTAGGGCCGGCAAAAGCCATCATTTCGATGGCGCAACAGGCTAATCCCATTGGCATAGGCCAGGCAGCGTTCGAGCGTGCCCAATTTGTAAGTGCATCAACTTTTGTGGTGAGAAAACCGTCACCAAGTGAACTTTCAATACCCATAAGTGTATAGGCTAAATTTGATTAATTAAACATTCCTTGCTTTGCATCCCAATCGAGTGTACCTACTTTAATGGTGTAAAGCAGACCAACGAATAGGATAAGAATAAATACTACCATGGCAACAATCGTTCCTACCCCATATTCTAGAAAGTTGACTGCCCATGGATAGATAAATACAACTTCTAGATCAAATACAATAAATTCCATTGCTACTAAGTAAAATGCAATGGAATAGCGGTCAGCTGCATCGCCAACGGGGTCCATGCCACTCTCATAAGGATCAAGTTTATTCTTATTTGGACGAAATGGCCCCAACAGACGAGATAAGCCCATCAAGACGATGGCCAAAACGACTGCAACACCAGCCAGAATTACAATTGGTAGATAGTTCTCAAACATTGGTTTGTATATTAATTTTGGTCAGTCTGAAATTAGTGGCAATGGGTCGTAATGTCAATGAAATTTAGGCAAAGAATATAGGGCATCTGAATTTGAAAACATACAAATTTGGCGCACCAGTCTTATTTAAAATGAATATACATAGTTACTTGTTTTTGTGTTGATAAAGTTTTCTTAGCAGGTAGAATGAATCAGTGCGCCAGCCGCCTTTTTTTCTCGAGCATTATTATACTTTTCAACAGCATTTTCGGTGTCTAATATATAAAAAGTTATCCCTTTTTCGTTAAGAAAATCAGTTGTTTCTTCACACACTCCCAGTCGTTTATGAAATCCTTTGGAGAGAACGACAACCTTTGCTCCATTCGTTACTAATTCCTTAACATCTGCCTTTTGAATACCGGGATTATGATGGGTGTCGGTTTCATTCCAATCCCATTCGCGAGAACCACCGGGAAAAAGTTTTGCATCCTTATATATATTTCCATCGCTTGTTTTGACGGAACCCCATTTAATGGAATTAATTTTAGGAGATTCTTTTTTAGTATCCATAATTAGGCGATATAAATTCATCTTAAGTTAATCAAACATTTCGTCCGGAAAATACGTTTATTAAACTTGGTTCTAAAGTTTACGGGTATCGTAAAAATCAGTAAATTTACTTGCAACATTTCAATAGCTATTAATTAAAAAGAAAAAGATTTACCATTGGATAAAGTCAAGATGGACATATTAGGGCTGTCGACAAGCCCAAGCAGTGGAGGAGCTTACGCGCTAATTTTGAATGAAGTAGATGGCAACAGGCGGTTACCTATAATCATCGGTACGTTTGAAGCACAGGCCATTGCTTTAGAGTTGGAACATATAAAGCCGCCGCGACCTATGACACATGATCTGCTAAAAAACATGATTCAGAATTTTGGATCAAATGTGCAACAGGTGTTCATAAATGATTTAAGTGAAGGAACGTTCTTCGCGAAAATCATCTATGATGACAATGGTCAGAAGATGGAACAAGATGCGCGTCCCAGCGATGCCATTGCCTTGGCTGTTCGTTTTGATGCTTCGATATTTGTGTCCAGCGAAATATTAGAAGAAGCCGGTATTGTCTCAGAGGGTGAATCAAGTGGAGATTTAACAACCAGTTCTCAATCACAGGATCAGCCCAAAGAAATGAGTAAGTTAGAACGTCTCGAAAATGAGCTTCAAACTGCTATTGATACCGAAAACTACGAAAAGGCTGCTCGGCTTCGGGATGAAATACAAAAACTTAAAGGATAGGGTCATTGCAGGTTACCAATTACTCTTTTGAGGATCTTCCATTTTCGAAGCTTTTTAAAACTTATGTTCACAATTTTGATGCGGTAAATGATTTTTTTGAGACTGACCCATTTGATCTTAATGCCATTTCAAAAAAAGTGAATGAGTTTTCATTCCAGGGGGATCGAAAACAAGTAACATCCATTCTATCAACTCTAAATAAGAAGTTTGATGTTCATGAGGCGGCAATCCGAAATATTAAACGTCTCGAAAAAGATAATGCATTAGTTGTTGTTACTGGTCAACAATTGGGAGTGTATGGCGGACCGTTATATACGGTTTTAAAAACGATAAGTACTATTCACATTGCCAAAAAGCTCGAAAAAGAATTTAATAGACCGGTTGTCCCTGTGTTTTGGCTTGCGGATGAGGACCATGATTACGATGAAGTTCGTAAGATAACCGTTCTTGAGAAAGATGAACCCAAAACCTTTTCTCTTCCACCCAAAAATAATAATCTACCAACGGTTGCTGATTTATTGGTTCCTGATGAAATATCGAAGGTGAAAAATCAGCTTAAGGGATCTTTATATGACACGGATTTTTCGGATGAGCTATGGGAGTTGTTGGATCAATGTTTTCAAGACGACTATTCATTCTTTGAAGCGTTTGGATTATTCATCAGTCGTCTGTTTTCAAAGCATGGTTTGATATTGGCAGGCAGCAATCACCCCGATGTTAAAAATGCCACGAGCAAATATATAAAAGCATCCATCGAAAAGGCTGATACGATTAGGGAGCAGCTTGAAAAGAACACGGGAAAAATTGCTGAGAAGTATCACCAGCAGGTAACTCTTTATGATTCTAATCTCTTTTATTTTGACGAGGGAAACCGTCGCACAAAAATAAGTCGTAATGGCAACAGTTGGAAAACTGATGGAAGTATCCAGTGGAGTACTGTTGAGCTTCTAGATGAAATCGAAGCCCATCCAGATCGTTTTTCGCCCAATGTATTTTTAAGACCTATATTACAGGATGCCCTGTTGCCAACGGTTGGATACGTTGCAGGACCTGGTGAGACAGCTTATTATGGGCAAATGAAAAGCATGTATCAATGTTTTGATATGAAGATGCCAATCATCTTTCCACGATTGAGTGCAACACTGGTTGAGCCGGCCATTGATCGCATTATGGGGGAACTTCCGTTTGAATTTCATGAGTATGGTGAACGGATTGAAGATCTGGAGTCTGATTATGTAGACAGGACTGACCAACATGAAATTGAAGCTATATTTGAAGAATGGCAGTCGCGCGTGGAGAAGGTTTCGGATATTAAAAAGAAGGATATCGCAGAAATAGATCCAACACTGGAGGCGGCTGCTGAAAAAGCAACTTCAATCTATATCAATGAGCTGAATAAGTTGAAAGGGAAGGTATACCGTTCAGTAAAAAAACAAGACCAAACACAGATCGATCGAATTCGAAGAATCAAAGCCAATTTATTTCCTGGGGACGGGCTCCAGGAGCGTACCGTTGCTGGAATATTTTTTATGAATAAATATGGTCTTGATGTCTGGGATGAGCTTTTGAATACTCTTGACCCGAAAGAGGAGTTTGATCATCACAAATTAGTGTATTTATAGTTTTGGATAATCACAGAAAGAAAGAGGAGTTGCGTCAGCAGTTATTAGATCAAAGAGGTTCAATTCCTGAGCCTGAATTTTATGGTGCTTCTGCAGATATCATTGAACAATTAAAAGAGCAGAAAGAGTATCGAAATGCTAAAACAATCCATTGTTATGTATCAATGAATGATCGCCGAGAAGTTGAAACACGAGTGCTCATTGGAGAAATGATCGAGAGAGGGAAGGATGTTATAGTTCCGGTGACTCAATTTGAAAGTCGTACGCTCACCCATATTCAATTAAAATCATTTTCCGACCTGAAAAAAAACAAATGGGGAGTATTGGAACCTAGGAAAGGAGAGGAGGTTACGACTGAAAATATTGACCTTGTGATTGTTCCCATGGTTGGAGGAGATGAACAGTGTAATCGCATTGGATATGGAGAAGGATTCTACGATCGTTTTTTAAAAGATGTTCATTGTCCCAAAATAGGATTATCATTTGATACTACTATTGTAAAACAGCTTCCAACTGAGAATTTCGATATATCATTAGACAAAATTATTTCAGAAAAGCGTATATTGACCAAAGATTAATTAGCTTGCTAATAGTGTAACACAGTTCCATATTTATACGTAATACTTGCTGTTAACAACCTAATAATGGGCATTAATTTATGGCAGATCATATGAAACAGCGGACAAAGCAACAGCATTCTGATTCTCTATTGGACTTTGAGACTCATGAACTTCAGGCTACGATGCATGAGTTTCTCGAAGATGAGAAGAAATCAAACACTAATATCTGGAATTTTTCAACTATTGCAGGTATTGCCATGTTCTTCGTTGGCATAGTTTTTATTATTCAAACTATAGGATTGTCTATCGGCCCTGATCTTTCCGGTCTTATTGAATTACTGCCGCTTATTGGAGGGGTTATCGTAACAATGGTAGGATTTGGATATTTTGTAGGGGATAAAAAGAGGTCTGAAAAGAAGCAACAATCTTCAAGAAAGTATGACTTCGATTACGATTTTGGACAGTCACAAGATCAAGAAGAAGATTTCACCTTAAATAATGATTTAGGATCGAAAAGTAAGCGTAAAAATCAGAAGAAAAGCACCACTTCAGGAAGTAAGTCGCAATTTGATAGTTATGCTTTTAAGCAGACCAAAAAGTTGTATAAATCCCGAACAAATAAGAAAATAGCAGGGGTTTGCGGTGGATTGGGTAAATATTTTGGTATTAACGCTGGAGTGATAAGAGCATTATTTATAATAACTTTATTTGCTGGCGGTGGAACCTCACTTCTGATTTATTTAGCACTTGCCATAGCATTGGATAAAGAACCACCAGAAATGATGGATGATTTTGAATTTTAGTCTATTTCCGAGTTGTCCTACCCGAATCATAAATCAAGTTCGTTGAAACTTAGATGATTCTTATATTCAAAAGACTAATTTTTGAATATAAATTGTGATAACGTGTTTATAAC
>CAYNKF010000030.1:0-12863 GCA_964397705.1 uncultured Balneolaceae bacterium
GAATGGCTATACGCGGACATAGCTATGGTGGATATATGACGACATATACCCTGTTTAATTATCCCAATGTATTCGAAGTAGGCATTTCTACGGCACCTGTTACCGATTGGCGATTTTACGACAGCATTTATACCGAACGCTATATGGGACTACTCGAAAATAATGAGGAGGGCTACGAGCAAAGCTCATCCATAACACATGCTCAAAAGCTAAAAGGAAACCTCTTGCTTTCACACTCTACGATGGATGAAAATGTACATGTGCAAAATACCATGCAGCTTTTAACGGAGCTAACCGGAAATGGACAAGAAGTCGATTTACAGATTTACCCTCCCGGTGCTCACGGCGTCGCCTTTAACACAGCAAGCTACTACCTGCTTTATACTTCGTACGCGGATTATCTAAATCGTCACTTTAAATAGTAAGTTGCAATTATTTCAAACGTAAAAAGGCCGAGCTCACCACTCGGCCTTTTTTATTCGATACATTTCGTAAGCTATCAGGATTCACCACGATTCCCCAACATCGCATCGAGTTTTTCGCCGCCGCGAATACCAAAATCAAGGGTACGGATAGGGAACGGAATCATAATATCGTTCTCATCAAAGGCCTTGGTAATGGCGATGATGGCATCGCTTCGCGCCGATAAGAAATCAGGATTCTTGCGAAAATTTACCCAAAAATGAATATTAAAATTGATGGAACTACCGCCAAACTCTTCATAATAAAAATCAATTCCTTTGTCAGCATTATAGTTATCCAATCCTTTAACAGCTTCAATAGCTACTTCTTTGGCTTTTTGCAAATCATCGCCGTAGGAAACGCCACAGGATAGATCAATACGACGCAACCCACTGCTTGTATAATTTTCCAACGGGTTTTCAAATACGCTCTTGTTGGGAATATATACGATTTGTCCTTTTGGCGTTCGTATTATGGTATTTCTGAGATTCATTTTCTCTACCTCACCATAGAATCCATTAGTTTCTATGATATCACCAATACCAAACGGGTGACGGATGGATAAAATAATTCCTGAAATAAAATTCGAGGCGATATCCTGAAATGCAAAACCTAATGCTAAACCAATAATACCGGCACCGGCAAGCAGTGACGTTACCGCCCCATCAAGTTTGAGAACGCTTAAGGCAATAAAAACCCCGATACCGATTATCAGAACCCCAACAATCGTTTCCAGTAAATTGATTATTGTTTTATTTCTAGTAGTCTTTTCCAGCATGTGTTTTACACCACGCCGGACAAGGCGACCCATTACCATGAAAACGATTAAAACAAGCAACGCTACCACGAGATTTGGCAGCATCGCAATAGTCGTCTCGAGCCAATTCAATAATTTTTCCGTGAGTGTGCTGTACACATCCACAAATTCCGCTTCCATTTCTTGATTCATTAGTAATAATGTTTTTGTTACAATTTACCTTTACGTTCTGGGAGCTAAATGCCTAAAATTAAATACAAAAAAAGATCGTTCATTTAAATAATGATTTTGGATATGAGTATACAATCCTTCTTTTTTTACTGGGTATTTATCTATACTTAGGAATGGAAAAATAATTAATTAACTCATAGGAATGTCATAAGGCAATAAGCTGTTCTTTATATCTAAAACAGAAGTTTTAATAAAACATTATTTATCTATGCCAACACGAAAAGCAAAAGCCAGCTGGAATGGAGATCTCAAAAATGGGAATGGGAACATGTCGTTTGGAAGTGGAGCCTATAAAGGTTCCTATTCATTCAAATCCCGCTTTGAAGATGGCACCGGTACAAATCCAGAAGAACTCATCGGGGCCGCTCATGCCGGCTGCTATTCCATGGCTCTTTCTGCTGATTTAGCCGAAGCCGGACATGCTCCAGAAGCCGTAACAACTAATGCTGATGTCGCTCTCGAAATGGTAGATGGTGATCCTGCCATAACAACTATCACCCTAAATGTAACAGCAAATATTCCCGATATAGATGAAGACGAGTTTCTGAAATTTGCTGAAGGAGCCAAAAAGAACTGCCCGGTTTCTAAAGCACTTGCAGGTGTTGATATTAAGCTTAATGCAACACTCGATAATTAAATCTCTTTCCTATAGATAATTTAACTGGGGATGTCTTTGATGGCATCCCCCTTTTATATTTTCATTGGTACAACCCTGAAAAATCATTGTTCTTTGGTTAACAAACGTGCTTTAGGATTTGTATCTTTTAAGATATGACTACAAAAACCGATATCGACGAAAAAATTAACCTGAAAAGTTTAACTAAAGAAGAACTGCAGGAGTTTAGCTCAGATTTAGGGCTTCAATCCTTCCGCAGTGACCAGCTATTCCAATGGCTATACCAAAAAGGCGTGCACAGTTTTGATGAAATGACGAATCTTTCCAAAGATCTGCGCTCACGTCTCAAGGAAATAGCAAAGGTTCCTACTATAGAATATGTAACCCATCAGGAATCTGAAGATGGAACCATGAAATTTCTATTTAAACTGCAGGGTGAAGAAGAACATAAGGTCGAGGCTGTGCTTATCCCCGACTTTTATGAAGATGGCGCTGCCAACAGGCTCACGGTTTGTGTCTCCTCACAGGTGGGATGCGTATTCGGCTGTTCATTTTGCGCAACTGGCAAGATGGGATTTTTTCGCAGCCTAACACACGGAGAAATTGTCGATCAGGTACAATATATCAACGAATTATGTGAAGAACGATTCGGCAAAGGCATCACCAATATCGTCTATATGGGGATGGGCGAACCGCTCCACAATTATGAGTCCGTCGTCAATTCAGCCAATATTATAACAGATGAACTCAGCATTGGCCTTTCGCCCAAACGGGTTACAGTTTCCACGGTAGGTCTCACCAAGCAGATAAAAAAACTGGCTGATGAGCGTCAGCCATTTAACCTGGCAATATCGTTGCATGCGGCCAATGATGAAAAGCGCGACGAGATTATGCCTATCAATAATTCAATGGGGCTGGACAAATTAAAGGAGGCTGTTCAGCATTATTATGAGAAGCTACACAGACCTATCACCTACGAATATCTGCTTTTTGATGAATTTAATGACAGTCCTGAAGATGCGCAGCAACTTGCTGATATCGTTCAGTGGGCGCCCAGTAAGGTAAATATCATCATGTATAATGATGTGGCCGGAGTCGCATTGAAGCGCGCTCGTGAACAACGGCTGGATGCCTTTATGCAGGAACTTGTCTCGCGTGATGTAACAGCTACCGTTCGACGAAGTCGCGGTGATGATATTGACGCCGGTTGTGGACAGCTTGCTATAAAAGAAGGTCAAGCAATGGGCAAAACCATCCGCAAAAATTAGTCGTGTATAAAATTCAATATTCGACCAAAACGTGGTAACATGCGTTCATTGTCCCAAGAGAAGTAAATCATACCTGCTTTACCCACAATGTGAGTTTGAGGGACAAATCCCCAAAAACGACTATCTTCACTATCATCACGGTTATCTCCCATCATAAAATAGTAATCTTGCTTAATGGTATATTCATTAGTAGTCTCACCATTGATGACAAACTGATCACCATTTCGTTCTACATTATTCCCCTCATAGCGAGTGATAATATTTTCGTAGATATGGTAGTTATCAGGCGATAATGTAACTGTTTGGCCCTCAAAAGGAACAACGACAGGCGGAATGTGATGATGGTTATTAAAGCCGGATGAAAAACTAAAATCCCTGCGGTTAAACTCATTGAAATCCTCCGGTAAAACAAACAGTTCAACGTTATTAACTTCAGGCCAGTTGCTTATTTTTTCTGCCACATCCTCGGTCATCGTAACTCTGTATGATCCCTGGTTTTGTGATCCTATAAGCCTGCCTCCTGCAGCTTCAACCTTTGCCGGACTTAGTCGAACACGATCGCGAACAGTAACAACATACGTTTGTTGAATGCCCTCAAATGATTTAGCCCGGTCACTGTTAATAAAAAGTTCGGCATCATCAACAGTAACCGTATCGCCGGGCACGCCAACAGCCCGTTTGATATAGCTCGTTTTTGCCGCAGTAGGATCTAAATCGATAGGATAGTTAAATACAACAATATCATTGCGTTCCACTTCACTAAGGCCGGGTAAACGAGACCAGGGAAGTACTACACCGGGCATATAAATATTCGTGAAGGGCACGCCCACTACCATCGGCGTTCGGGCCCCGTAGCTGATTTTAGAAACAATCAAAAAATCTCCCGTCAACAGGGTTTTTTCCATTGAGGGAGTAGGAATACGATAAGCCTCAAATAAAAGGGCACGGATTATTATTGCTGCTACTGCTGCAAAGAGCAGCGCATCCATCCATTCTCTAAGCCAACTTTTTGCCTCTTCATTCTCTTTCCCTTTTCGCCGATTTCTTCGAGAGCGCCGTTCTTCGCGCTCCTCTTTTGATAATTGATCTGCCAAAGTTACTCCTAAATATTAATAAATTAATCTATGCTCATTCCTTCAGGTGAATCAATTTCTTCGTTTCGAAACTTTCCATCCTTATACTTTACAATATACCACTGCTCCTTTTCCGGTGAATAAAAGTAATCTTTGTACTCACCAAACTCTTCTACAGACATCAGCTTTTGTACAAATTCCCTCTTAATTTGAGGCATCAAATCCACGTACTTACTTGCCCCACCATATGTTAATCCACTTCCAAAGGGACCGTTCCAGTCTAACACCATCAATGGAATACTGTCATTAACCATAAACCAATACTCAAATTGAATAGCTTTTCCGGGTCTAAAGTTTGCTTTATTTATCAAATCCTCAAGTGTTTGGGTAGGGTCCCCAAATTGTGCTTGTAAACGAGCTCTTATTTCATTGGTTTGCCGATCATCCAGTTTGGTATCTTCATATAATCCTTGCCCAGTCAGACTAATATCTTGGGTTTCACGCTCAAACTGAGCACGGTTTTCTTTACTTATCTTTTCGAATTCTGCCGCCTCAAATTGAGCATGGACTGGTAGTGATATCAGACTTAATAAAATAATTACAATTCCAGTGATAACCGTCTTTGAAAAAGAAAAGCCTGACGCTTCTTTAAATGAATCAAAAAATGTCCTGTCCATTATCTAATAGTACCTTAATTATTATTGTCTTCGTCCATAGAGAGAACCGCCAAGAATGCTTCCTGGGGTATTTCAACAGTTCCTACCTGCTTCATACGTTTTTTCCCTTCTTTCTGTTTCTCAAGAAGTTTACGTTTTCGCGAGACGTCCCCGCCATAACATTTAGCCGTCACATCTTTTCGGATAGCCGGAATAGTCTCACGTGCAATAACATTATTACCGATTGCCGCCTGAATAGGTACCTCAAACTGATGTCGATCAATAAGCTCTTTGAGCTTTTTACATAACTTACGTCCCAGATCATATGCTTTATCTCTGTGAACTATGCTTGATAACGCATCAACCGGTTCTTTATTTAATAAAATATCTAATCTCACCAGATCGCCCTCTCGATATTCCAAAAATTCGTAATCGAGGGAAGCATATCCCCTGGTTCCACTTTTCAAGCGGTCATAAAAGTCAAAGACCACTTCTGCCATGGGCAACTCGTACTTAATTTCTACCCGCTGGCTCTGCATATGAAGCTGATTTACATATTTTCCTCGCTTCTCCTGGCAAAGGGTCATTACCGGACCAATATAATCAGAGGGCGTTAATATGCTAGCCTTGATATAAGGTTCATATACTGCCTCTACTTTGGCTGGATCGGGCATATCACTCGGATTATCAACTACGACCTTCTTGTGTTCTCCGCGTTCCGTAATATGCACTTCATATTCCACGTTAGGGACAGTAGTGATAATATCAATATCGAACTCGCGATCGAGCCGCTCCTGTACAATCTCCATATGGAGCATCCCCAGAAACCCGGCTCGAAATCCAAAGCCCAGTGCTTCTGATGTTTCCGGCTGATAGGTCAGGGAAGCATCATTAAGCTGCAGCTTTTCAAGGGCCGACCGTAGATCCTCAAAATCATCCGACTGCGTGGGGAATAACCCACTAAATACCATCGGCTTCGGTTCTTGATAACCGGGAATCGGTTTATCTGCCGGATTATCTGTTCGTGTAACTGTATCACCAACTCGCGCATCCTGCAGTGATTTTACACTTCCGACAATATATCCCACATCACCGGCTTCAAGCTTATCAGTCTTTTCTTTTTCGAGTTTTAAAAATCCTATTTCCTCAGCCTCGTATTCTTTATCCGTTGCCATAAAACGAATGCCATCCCCTTTATTAAGGGTTCCCTGCATCACTCTTACATACACGATAGAGCCCCGGTAACTATTGAACACAGAATCAAAAATGAGAGCTTTTAGTGGTTTCTCAGTTTCTTGTTTCGGTGCGGGAATACGTTTCACGATGGCCTCTAGTAACTCATCAACTCCTTCTCCGGTTTTGGCTGAAACTTTCAAAATCTCATCGTGCGTACAACCAATAAGATCAACAATTTGTTGTCCAACCCCTTCAACATCAGCACTCGGCAAATCAATCTTGTTAAGCACCGGAATAATCTCCAGATCCTGATCGATAGCCTGATACAACGTAGAAATTGTTTGAGCTTCTATACCTTGGGCAGCATCCACCACCAATAGTACCCCTTCGCAAGCTTTTAACGCTCGGGATACCTCATAAGAAAAGTCAACATGGCCCGGTGTATCAATAAGATTGAAAATTACATTCTCACCGCTGGGACGCTCATAATCCATCCTGATAGCGTGACTCTTTATCGTAATGCCTCGCTCACGCTCCAAATCCATATCATCGAGAATTTGCTCCTGCATTTCACGTTCGGTGATTGCACCGGTACGCTCCAAGAGTCTATCTGCGAGCGTGGATTTGCCATGATCAATGTGGGCAATAATACTAAAGTTGCGAATCTGGGTCATAAAGATGTGCTTAAAGCACTATTTTGCTTGCTCAAAAGAACGCTTAAGATACAAAATTGACGATGGCATTGCAGAAAATATTCAGCCGCGGACTAAAAAAAGTTTATAAAAAAACCCAATACCTTTTAGGGCATTGGGAATATCAATATACAAAAATTGTGCCTCAATTATGCTTCCGGTATTTCGAGAGGATCATCTCCTTCCGATTCAGGACTTAACAGCTCAACATGAAATCGAAACTCTTCCTTTTCTATCGTCATGGTTTTGTACATTTCATGAATAAGTTCGAAAACAACCTCCGTTTCACCGCGCACACTTGTTGACATATAATTTACATCTACCTCAACCTCATGCTGGGCCACCAGCTCAAGCAAATAATCAATACTTTCTCGCGGATCTGAAGCTTTCAGTGGAATATAGGTAAACTGCGCAGTTGTAATCATAATTATATATCTGTTATCTGTTTTATATTAATGAGGTTGTAAGAATAGCCTTTTAGCAATAATACTTCAATCGAATCATGATTTAAATTCACTCTATTTATAATGCATAAAAAAATATCAGAAGTTCCGGAACAATAAGATATTTTTACTCTTTAAACGTAGCTAATTAGATATTATCAGAAACACCGATCTATGCACAAACGAATTGTTCATAATCCCATTATTCAGCTTACGCTATTTACGTTAATGCTCATTGTATTTGTGATTGCTGTATCAGCATAACCTTCACATAAAGGAATTAATTAGACAGGTAAAACATTCGAGCTATTAAAAATAGTCATCTAAAGTGTTGGTCTCTTATCAAATGATACTCAGCCTATAGAAAATTCAACCAAATGTCATCTAAATTACCCTTGAGGTAACATGAACAGTCAAAGGCCCTTGCCAAACGGTGAGGGCCTTTTTTCTTGTGGAATGATTTTTTCATTCATCCAGTTAAGCACAATCAGCATGAATGCAGATACTTTTAATCTAATTCAAAAAATGATTGTGGAAGAATTCCCTAAAAATCTTATCTTTGGCCTGATGCAAAAACAAAGCCTACATATCTCTATCCATTCCCACCTCCATCACGGCGGTTGGCCCCGTCAATAGCATCACTTTATGTAGCAAAGGCTACATCGTTTTTCCCTACTTTTTAAACAGTTTTCCCAATTAATTTCAATAACTGATTGTTATGCAACGCACTGCTGACTCTACTACCTCTTTACGTATCGCTATTCAAAAATCAGGTCGGCTAACCGACAAAACCATTGATCTGCTTAAAGGGATCGGCCTTCGTTTTGATGACTATAAACGAAATCTGCTGGTAAAATGTCGCAATTTTGATGTCGAGCTCCTGTTGATCCGGGATGATGATATCCCCGAATATGTACAAGATGGTGTTTGTGACCTCGGGTTTGTTGGCGCCAATGAAACACAGGAAAAAGGAGCTGATATTACCGTTCTCCGCGGACTTGATTACGGAATTTGCCGCCTTTCCTTAGCAGCTCGCAAAGACGGTGATATTCAATCTATTGCAGACTTTGAAGGTAAATCCATAGCTACGAGCTACCCGAACTTAACACAGAAGTTTTTTGATGAACGCGATATCAATGCTGAAATCGTGACTATCTCCGGCGCTGTCGAAATCGCTCCCCGTCTTGAGGTAGCCGATGCCATTTGTGATCTTGTATCGACCGGAAATACACTCAAAGCTAACGGACTCGAAGAACTGGAGACCATACTGGAATCTGAAACTCAGCTGATCCGTACTAATAAAAAGTTATCACCTGGTAAGCAGCAGCTAATTGAAAAATTTCTGCAGCGAATGGATGGCCATCAGCAAGCCGAACGCAGCCGTTATATTATGATGAATGCTCCGGAGGAATCTGTTCCCAAGATCAAAGAAATCATCCCATCGCTTAAAAGTCCGACCGTTATGCCACTTGCCGATAATGGCATGGTTGCGGTCCATACAGTCATCCCCATTGATGAATTCTGGGTTGTTATGGAGAAACTAAAAGCCGAGGGTGCCAGCGGAATCGTGATTCTTCCCATCGAAAGCATGATATTATAGAATAGATATGAAAACGTACAGCTATACAAATTTATCAGATAGTCAGCTCAAAGAGCTTATCCGACGACCGAAGATGGACTTCCAATCTATCTTCGGACAGGTTGAGCCGATTATTAAAAAAGTACAAGAGGAAGGTGATGCCGGTATCAATTACTTTACGCAACAGTTTGATGGGGTAACGCCAGATCCAGTTGTGACCAATCCAATGGACCAACAGGTGGCTATTGATGATAGTATTAAGGATGCAATCGATACTGCTTTTGACAATATTTATCGTTTTCACAAGGCACAGCTGCCCGAGCTGCTGGAAGTAGAAACAATGCCCGGCGTGCAATGCAAAAGGGTAACGCGTCCTATTGAGCGGGTGGGATTATATGTACCCGGCGGCACAGCTATTCTCCCCTCAACTCTAATGATGCTTGGTATACCTGCTATGCTGGCCGGATGCTCAACGATAGTAGTGGCAACTCCCCCCGATAGTGATGGTTCTATTGCAGATGAAATTCTATATATCGCAAAAAAAATTGGAGCGACACACCTTTTAAAAGCAGGCGGTGCTCAAGCAGTAGCCGGAATGGCTCTTGGAACCCAAACGGTCCCAAAAGTGGATAAGATTTTTGGTCCCGGAAATCAATATGTGACAGCTGCGAAAATGATGCTACAAAACAGTGAAGCTCAAATTGCTATTGATATGCCGGCCGGCCCGTCGGAAGTACTCGTTATTGCTGATGGATCAGCCAATCCTGCGTATGTAGCAGCTGACCTGCTATCCCAGGCTGAGCATGGCGAAGACAGTCAAGTGGTGTTAGTGGCTACACCTGATTTTAATCTGAATGAGTGTCGAACCGAAATTAATCAACAACTCGCAGAGCTTCCCCGTCAAAAAGTAGCTCAAAAAGCTATAGACAAAAGTTTTATCCTTACGGTTGATACCCTTGAGGAAGGTTTTTCATTTTCAAATCAGTATGCCCCGGAACACCTGATTATACAGTGTAAAAAACCCGAACAGTACGAAGGTCAGATTATGAATGCGGGATCGGTATTTTTGGGTCAATGGTCTCCTGAAAGTGCAGGCGATTACGCCTCTGGAACGAACCATACACTCCCTACCTACGGTTATGCACGGATGTTTAGTGGCGTTTCTGTAGATTCTTTTTTAAAGCAGATTACGATGCAGCGAATAACTGAAGAAGGTTTGAAAAACGTGGGTCCTACCATTGAAGAATTGGCGACGCTGGAAAAATTAGAAGCCCATAAAAATGCTGTTTCTATTCGCCTGAAGGATATCAATAAAAATACTTAACGATTTACTTAGCAGATTATGAATCGATCTTTTGATCTTGAAAAACTCGTTCGCCCTAATATTAAAAAGTTGGTGCCTTATCATAGTGCACGCGAAGATTTTGGAGAAGGATTACTGCTTGATGCCAACGAAAATAGCCTGGGTGCTCCTTTTACCGATGATCAACAGCTGCATCGCTATCCTGATCCCAAACAACAAGAACTGCGAGATCTTATTGCCGAATGGCGAGGCGTTCGTCGTCAAAATGTATTTACGGGTGTAGGCAGTGATGAAGGAATCGACCTACTTTATCGGATCTTCTGCCGCCCCGGCGAAGACCGGGTACTGACAACACCTCCTACCTATGGGATGTATAACGTATCAGCAAATATTCACGACATCTCAGTTGATACAGTGCCCCTGAACGAGGAAGGTTTTCAACTCCAGACGGAGGAGATCTTAGAAGCCGTAAAACCAAACACGAAAATGCTTTTCCTGTGTTCTCCTAACAATCCAACAGGAAACACTTATGCAACCCAGGAGATCCGTAGATTAATTGAGCAATTTAAAGGAGTCGTCATAATCGACGAAGCTTATATCGACTTTAGCGATCAGGAAAGCTTGGCTTCCAAAGTTGTTGAGTATCCCAATCTCGTTGTACTTCAAACCCTGTCTAAGTCATTCGGATTGGCCGGTATCCGACTCGGTATTACTTATGGCCAAGAAGAAATTATTAATTATATGATGAAGGTGAAAGCACCGTACAATATTAACAAACTGACTGCGGAAAAAGCCATTGAAGGATTGCAAAACTGGGAAACCGTACAATTTCGGCTGGATGCCATAAAAAAGGAACGAAAGAAGCTTAAAGACAAGTTGCAGCAACTAAAAATAGTGCAAAAGGTTTATGACAGCGAAGCTAACTTCTTACTTGCCAAGATTACCGATGCCCGGAATATCTATGAAAAACTTACCAAACAGAACATCATAATCAGATATCGCGGGGACCAACCTCTCTGCGAGAATTGTTTGCGTATTACCGTAGGAACACCGGATGAAAATGAACGATTAATTTCAGCTTTAAAAAGTTTAGGATAATGGATATCAGAATTTCAACAGAGGCACTGTCCGGTTCAAACAAGAATCTACTTTGGAGCGGAGCTCTTTACGGTCTAAAACGTCTGCAAGAATTTGATCATCAACTCTTCTTCCTCACTGAGGACTTATCCAAGCAACAGCAATATCTTCTGGAGAACGAAAAAATAACTTCCGTAAAAACACTGACTGATTCCGTCGATCTACAGATCATTGCCGAAAAAAATGATCTTAAAGCATTAGGTGATAATGGATCCAAAATTGAATCCGCTCCGGATTGGATCGCGCTCAGCAATAAAATCTGCTTTCCTACCCGAAAAGCTTCTCAAAAACGTGCAACAGCAGAAACTGACATCAGTATTTCCGTCAATCTCGACGGCTCCGGACAAAGCAACATTTCCACAGGACTCGATTTCTTTGATCACATGCTGGAACAGATTGCTAAGCATGGATTAATAGATTTGGACATTTCCTGTGCCGGTGATCTTAAAGTAGATGAACATCATACTATCGAAGATGTTGCCATCACCTTAGGAAAAACAATTAATGATGCTCTTGGTAATAAAATTGGAATTCAGCGATACGGATTCGCGTTGCCTATGGATGAAGCCTTGGCAACTGTCGCACTGGATTTCTCGGGCCGTCCCTATTTAAAGTTCGACGGCACTTTTAAAAGAGATATGGTTGGGGATTTTCCAACAGAAATGGTCGAGCATTTCTTTTATTCACTGGCCATAAATCTACAAGCGACCCTTCATGTTTCTATTGACGGTAAGAATGATCACCATCAAATTGAAGGATGCTTTAAGGGGTTTGCACGATGCTTGCGTGCTGCCGTCAGCCGTAATGAACGAAATTTGAACGTATTACCTACTACAAAGAACTTATTGTAAGATGATCGCAATTATTAATTATGAGGCCGGGAACCTTGCCTCTGTATCAAATGCTTTTAAAAGACTTGACGAACCATATATCATTTCGGATAAGAAGGAGGAACTTGACAAGGCTGACGGTATTATTTTTCCCGGTGTTGGCCACGCACAACCAGCCATGAAATCTCTTCAAAAGAATGAGCTTGATGAATGGCTTAAAAATACAAAGAAACCGGTATTGGGGATTTGTCTTGGAATGCAGCTATTTTATGAGTCATCCGAAGAGGGGGAATCTGAAGGATTGGGGATTATCCCGGGCCGACTTAAAAAGTTCGACTCTTGCAAAGCAAAAGTACCACACATGGGATGGAATACATTCCAGAATATTTCTACTCATCCCTTAATGAATTCTCTGAACAACGAACAATTTTTCTATTATGTCCATAGCTTTTTTGCCCCCCTCAATACATACACCGTAGCAACTTGCGATTACATTCAACCTTTTACATCTGTTGTATGCAAGGACAATTTTTGGGGGGTTCAATTTCACCCGGAAAAATCAGGAAAAGTAGGATCGCTGCTGCTTCAAAATTTTCTACAGCATGTTCATAGCAAAATGAAAACATAAAAGTAGAACAGC
>CAYNKF010000031.1:0-12679 GCA_964397705.1 uncultured Balneolaceae bacterium
CCAACTATCAATATCTAATTCCTTTGTATCTTCTGAAAGCATTTCCCAGAAGTTTACGGACTTGACTAATATTATTATTAGTAGGTCTCAGGATACGAACTCCCTGGAACGTGCCTACAAAACAGGGTTGATCTTTAGGTTTATTTCTGAGCCCTTTACAAATGTAGATCTTGAAATGGCTATAGACAATGCCTTGCAAATTCATTTGGCTCATTTTGAGAACAAAAAGCTTTCAGAAAAAATATCTTCCTACGAAGAAAAACAGGAAGATATCCTGGATTTATTCAAAAAATATGTCCCCGGTGAAGTAGTCTCGCAGGCATTAAACACCAAAAAAGAGGATATGATAAAGCCTGGAGAATCCCGGGTGGTTTCAGTGTTGTTTGCAGATATGAGAGACTTTACTAAAATGACCAGCAAACTTCCTCCTTCGGAGGTCGTTCAATTTTTGAATGACTACTGGGATGTGCTTTCTATTGCCATTAAAGAAAATAAAGGGTCTATCAATAAATATATTGGCGATGGGTTGTTAGCCGTTTTTGGTGCTCCGGTATCCCACTTGAACAACCATAAAAACGCTGTTTCTGCCGCACTCGACATGGTTGGTCTATTGGATCGAATCAACATCAAATACAGTGAAAAGATGGGTACCGAAATAAGTATCGGTATCGGTATCAACAGTGGAGAAGTGATTGTAGGAAATGTTGGTACTGATGAGTTTATGGAATATACTGTAATTGGTAATACTGTTAATACAGCATCCAGACTGGAGAAGATCAGCAAGGATAAGCCAAATTCTATCATTATCAGTGAGCGTACTCATGAGCTCATAAAAGACTCTTTTCGAACTTCAGAGCTTAAAGAAGTTACCCTCCCTAAAAAGGATGAGATTATTAAATATTGTGAGGTTCTCGGTCCCAATCCGGGGAACGTTTTTCCCATGAACACGAAAAGTAAAATTCAGTAGATCGGGTTCATATTTTTTCCGTTTTAATTCTTGGGAAATGTAAATGAAAATTTAGACCCTACTCCTGCATTTTTGATATTAATTTCTGCGTTTAGTTGTTTTGCAAAAGTATCAATAAGTAAAGAGCCTAAATTACTTTCGCTTCCAAGATCAAAACCTTCGGGTAATCCCGGGCCATTATCTGCGATACTTAGTTCAATACTTCCATTCTCACTGAGAAGCTTAACCTCTAATATTCCTTTGCTATCCTTTTTAAATGCATGCTTAAACGCATTAACTACCAGCTCATTAATTAAGAGCCCACAGGGTATTACCCGGTCAACATCCATTTCAATTTCATCCATATCAAACTTTAGGTCAACCGCTTCGTTATATTCTGTAAAGGTACTGTGAATTGCTTCAACCAGCTCCTTGATATAGGTATTTAAGGTAATGTCTGAAAGCGATTTCGTCTGATATAATTTTTCATGAATTAAAGCCATCGATCGGATTCGTGTTTGACTATCTTGGAGCACCCTTTTGGCCTCATTACTATCTGTATTATCCAACTGTAGCTCAATGAGTCCTGAAACAATAGCCAGACTATTTTTAACACGGTGATGTATCTCTTGCAGCAGGATTTCTTTTTCTTTGAGCGATTGCTGAATTTTACTGGTCTTGCTATCTACCTGATTACGCAATACAACAACCCAACCTATGATAAGTGCTGTTACCAGTGCCAAGCCGCCAATAATCAGGAACATATAATACTTCGGAAAGTCCACATACTCCAAGTCCTCGGGAGTTCGCAGAAAGAGTTTATAAGTTCGATGTTCCGGAAATTCGGGATTATACTCAGAAATTATTCCTTTGACTGATATTTTATCCCCGGTACTTAGCACATCTAAATTGAATTGGTCATACAGTTTATGAAAGTTAGATACATAAACCATGATTGTACCACTTGCCAACTCTCCTGATGATATTCTTATGTATTTTCCATTGTAAGTACTCCCTTTTTCTATGATACTGCCATCCCCTTCTACCAACATACCCAAATATTTAGATGGGTTGGCCATAGCTTTTTTCAAGGGTTTTGGTTCCGGTACCTGAGAAGCCTTATTAAATACCTGATAGGAATCTGCACTAATTTCTGCCAAACCGTTGTAACGTTGAACTTTACCACGTACTACTAAACTATCACCCGGCTGAAAAGGCGTATCAATCTGCGTTGCAAAAATAGACATTCCGGCTGAATCATTTTGTAGAAATGCTTGTAGGTAATGTTCGTGGAGCAGGCCGGTACCAATATTAGCAATGCCTGTTATCGTTACTTCTTCCCCGAGATAATCAAGTTCATTATCAGAATTGGCGTCTGTTCGTATTTTTGAAAATGACCAAAGAGAATCATCGTTTACTTGGCCAAAACTGTATTCAACGGGACATAAGAACTGTAACAGAAAAACCATCACGCACAGTCCTATCCCAGGCAAATTGTTTTTGCAAAACTTTTTTTCCATAGCCGAATGTAGATAAAAATTCCTAAAGCTGATAATAAATGCATTCTACAAAAGTTGACAATCTATCAAAAATAGAACTATAATAATATTTTATATTCCATTGGACTTTTTTCATCCTACCTGCTGTTACAGTCTTCAACATTAATTAAATCATATTTCCTTGGAAAAAACTTTACGCTGTCTCGTTACAGGTGTAACCGGTTATATCGGTGGACGTCTTGTTCCAGAACTCCTCAAAAGAGGATATCGTGTTCGTGTGCTATCTAGAGACACTGATCGTTTACAAGGGCGTCCCTGGATTGATGATGTCGAGGTAGTAGAAGCAGATGTATTAGAAACCGAAACATTGCACGCTGCCTTAGAAGATATTGATATAGCTTATTACCTGATTCACAGTATGAGTGGAAAAGGAAGCTCTGAATTTCATAATCGAGATATTCAGGCAGCCAATAATTTCGGAACGATTGCTAAACAACAAAATGTAGATCGAATAATATATTTAGGTGGTCTTGGCGATCCCGAGGACGAACTATCTGAACATTTGGCATCGAGACAAAAAACAGGTGCTATTTTAAGAGAGTCGGGCGTTTCGGTCACTGAATTTAGGGCAGCCATTGTGGTCGGATCGGGCAGTAAATCATTTGAAATGGTCCGTTATCTTACAGAACGGGTTCCCATAATGGTATGTCCGTCTTGGGTTTACAGTAAAGTTCAACCTATTGCCATCCGTAATGTACTGCAATATTTGGTCTCTGCGATCAAAAAACCTGAAACACGGAATGAAATCATAGAGATTGGCGGCAGTAGTTCTATTACTTATGCCGACATGATGAAAATTTATGCAGAAGTTAATGGATTAAAGCGCATTTTAATTCCGGTGCCGGTATTATCACCCACCCTTTCATCACACTGGGTACACTGGATGACACCCATTCCAGCCTCATTAGCTCGGCCATTAATTGAAGGGCTAAAAAACGATGTAATTGTAAAAAGTGATAAAGCTGAAAAACTTTTCCCTGAAATATCACCTCTCTCCTACAAGCGGGCCGTCGAGCTTGCTATTGCGCGTATTGATACTGATGATGTGGAAACCACATGGAATGATGCGCTAATCAGCAGCAAAGGTGATGAAGAGCCCGTTATACTAAAAACCAAGGAAGGTCTTAACATCGAACGGCGAATACGAACTGTAAACGCTTCATCACGACAAGTTTTTGAAACTTTTTCAAGTCTTGGGGGAGAAAAGGGTTGGCCGGTTTTTCAATGGGCATGGAAATTACGCGGGATTATGGATCGATTAGTCGGAGGAGTGGGTTTTAGACGTGGTCGGCGCCATCCCAAAGAATTACGTGTCGGTGATGCCCTCGATTTTTGGCGCGTAGAGGCTATGAAACCGGACGAATTACTGCGGCTTCGTGCCGAAATGAAGCTACCTGGTAAAGCATGGCTTGAATTTCAAGCTATCAAACAAGATGCCCAAACAACAAAATTGGTACAAACAGCTTACTTTGCTCCCAAAGGATTACTTGGTCTCCTATATTGGTATGGAATATATCCATTTCATTCGCTTATATTTTCTCGCATGATAGAAAAGCTGGTTCAACAAGCAGAAAACAACAAATTATCATAACTTCATTATCTAACCTCAATACTTACCATTTAAAACCTAATCAGCTCTTTATAGCTTTAAGCTTATTCAAATAGCAACTATGCTTTATTACAAGACATTTTTTAAAAATGAAAACACCGATTGGGTTGTGTTTGTCCATGGAGCGGGTGGAAGTTCTTCGATCTGGTTCAAGCAACTACGTGCCTACAAAAAAGAATTTAATGTGTTGATGGTAGATCTCCGAGGCCATGGAAAATCAAAGGGAATGCTCCAAAAATATTATGAGGATGAATACTCATTTAAGTTAGCAAGCCAGGATATAATCGATGTTCTGGATGAGATCGGTATAGAAGAAGCACATTTCGTGGGTGTTTCGCTGGGAACTATTATCATCAGAACTATTGGCGAAATGCAACCCGAACGAGTACAGTCTCTCATAATGTGCGGGGCTATCATGCGGCTTAATATCAGATCGCGCTTTTTAGTAGGCTTGGGTCATATGTTCAAGAAGGTAATCCCTTTTATGTGGCTGTATAAACTTTTTGCGTGGATTATTTTGCCCAAGAAACGACATTCCGAATCCAGAAACTTATTTATCAGAGAGGCAAAAAAACTTTATAAGAAAGAATTTATGAAATGGTTTAACATGACTCACGAAGTGAACCCATTGCTCAAATATTTTCGGGAAAAGGAACTCAAAACCCGCACTTTATATATCATGGGTAGTGAAGATTATCTATTTCTGCCCCCCGTCAAAAATGTCGTTAAGGAACATACAAAGTCTGTTTTAGAAGTTGTTGAAAAATGCGGCCACGTAGTAAATGTAGAAAAACCCGATATTTTTAACCGAATTACGCTTAACTTTCTCAAATCCAATAACTTTGGTTCCAGCACTTCCTAACTCCGACAGAATATCCTCCGCTCGGAAAGCAACTATTTAAGCAAATAATCCAATACCGTATTCCAATTGGGAAACGGATCTTCGCCAAAATGAATATGTTTTCCCGGAAAATCACCGGCTCCATTTGCGGTGCGATCATCAATAAGATAGTCACCTCTGTTAAGATGCTTATTGTGGCTTAAAATAAGTCGTTTATGTGCCACTTGGGGTAAATGTTTTTTTACCCATAACAATTTATCAATCCAAGCAGAGGGATTACGCCACGGAGCTGTTGATAAGATGTAGACGTCGTACTGTTCATTCAGTTTATGAAATGCTTCAATAGCTCCCTCTATAGGCGGGAGGTCTCGGAAGAATCCGGGTACTTCATCAAGATCATCTTCATATTCTTGATAGGTGTCTTCAGAAAGCTGATCAATCCCACTTTCAAAATCGACCAGTACATTATCCATATCCACATAAACAATTTTCATATACTACTATATATCTAATATCAAGGTGTTAAAATAACTTTTCCTATATTTTTTCGCTCTTCAATGTAGCGATGTGCTTCAGCCACTTCTTCGAACTGAAATATCGCATCCACATACGGATTGACCCAACCGTCTTCTACCCCTTGTAGTATTTCCTGCATCCAAATTCTTGCCTTTTCCGGTTCGTGCCATAAATGTCCCAAATTAACCCCAAATACGCCACGATTTTTACTAAGCAGCGGTAACGGATGATAGATCGGCATTTGTACGACCGTTTTGAGCATGCTCCATAGGGCTCCAATTCCTCCGCCTGTCCCTTCACTTGCAGAAGAAATGCCAAACATACCCAGACGTCCTGTTCCACGAAGGGCTTTATAGCTTCGCTTCCACTCTTTTCCTCCCAAGGGATCAGTAATAAGTTCAACGCCCTTTCCATCGGTCAAATCCATCAGTACATCATACCAGTCCTTGTTACGATAATCGATAGCATAGTCTAGTCCTCGTTGAGCTAAAAAATCGTGCTTCCGTTTACTGGACGTACCATACGTAGTGGCACCAATATGCTGCGCAATATCTAAAGCAGCAATTCCGACACCACCACCCACGTTGTGAATCAAAATAGATTCATACGCTTGCAACGAACCCATAACAGTTATCAAAATATAAGCTGTTAAATAATTGACCGGTAAAGCAGCTGCTTCTTCGAAGGATAATCGATCGGGCTTTTCGAACAGCTGCGTTTCCCGGACGGCTACCTGCTCAGCCTGGCCCTTAAAACGTGTAAACGTAATCACCTCTTTCCCCAGCCATTGATTATCAACATTATTGCCAACAGAATCTACTACACCCGAAACTTCATATCCCATCACGCAAGGTTTCGATGGACCATCAGGATACTGTCCTTTACGAGCTAAAATATCAGCAAAATTTAAACCTGAGGCTTCGACATTAATAATGACTTCATTTTGTTCCGGCTCCAGATCAGGGATTTCCTGGACTTCCAGCACTTCATATCCGCCATTCGATGTATTTACAATTTGTCTCATAGGTATCCAGCTTTTAAATAACTATTTACTTTGGGGTTATACCGTAACAATTTTATGAACAATTAACCATAGCTATCATAGACGGTATTGCTCATGATTACTCACTTCAGTTTTGTATCTTTGGCTCGCCTTATAATAACGATATAAATTTTAGAATTCTGAACTTTAGGGATGGCTGCATCTTCTCCATTTGAACAAAATTCTCGGCTCAAAAATATTTTACTTATTTCGGGTATTGTACTAATCGCCCTTAACCTTCGTCCTGCATTGGCAGGTGTTGGCCCTTTAGTGAGTACCATTCGAGAAGCTACCGGGCTTTCCAATGCCATGCTGGGATTACTCACTACGCTACCGCTACTGGCGTTTGGCGTGCTTTCAACACTAACCCCACTGTTCACCAAACGCATGGGCATCGAAGGCACCCTTGCATTAGCCATGGCCTTACTTTCCGGAGGTATTCTACTTCGTGTTGTCCCAGCAAATTGGGCACTTTTTGCAGGAACCTTATTGCTGGGCGTTGCAATTGCTTTTGGAAATGTGCTACTGCCCAGTCTGGTTAAACGCGATTTCCCCAATCACACCGGAATTATGACAAGTGTGTATTCTAGCATGCTGGGTCTTGGTGCAACGTTAGCAGCCGGAGTTAGCGTACCGTTAGCCCACGATTTAGGTTGGGGCTGGCGATGGTCACTGGGATCATGGGCCGCACTTTCTATCCTTGCTTTTATTATTTGGCTTCCCCAATTAAAGAATCTAACAGTTCCAAAGCAGGAACGTAACTTTTTGACATCCATGAAAGATCTGGGAGGTTCACTAGTGGCCTGGCAGGTAGCATTATTTATGGGGCTCCAATCTCTTGCATTTTATATAATTTTGGCGTGGCTTCCGGAAATTCTTCAGGATCGGGGACTTGCCCCTCGTAAAGCCGGATGGATGCTTTCGTTATCCCAAGGCATGGGCGTAGTTGGTACTATTTTTATACCGGTCTGGGCAGAAAAGATTAATGATCAGCGTAAGTTAGTTTGGGCACTTATGATCGCCGAAGCTATAAGTTTAATCGGATTGATGTTTCCCGATCCGTTTTTGGTTGCCCTTTGGGCATCAGTAATTGGGCTTACACTGGGCGGAAGCTTCGGATTAGCACTCCTGTTTATTGTACTTAGATCAACGAATAGTGAAACAGCTACCGAACTCTCCGGAATGGCCCAGTCAATTGGATATCTCTTGGCCGCCATAGGACCTACGTTATTTGGAGCCATGCACGACTTTACCGGCGCATGGTTTATCCCCCTGTTATTCCTGTTAATTATTGTAGGGGCTAAACTTATTTTTGGGTTAGGAGCTGCTCGTCCCCGGGAAGTAAAATAAGATCCATAAAAAATGGATATCTATCACTAGATATCCATTTTAATAACTTTGTAAATTATATAAGGTTATTACGCTACTTTAACGTGCACCTTTTTGCCTTTCACGCGGTTTCTATTCATTCCGTTGAGTACTTGGTTTACATACTGGCCTGGAACATCAACAAAAGAATGCTTAGGAAAAATGTCGATATTGCCAATGACCTTTCCAGGAATGCCGGACTCACCTGCAATGGCTCCCACTAAGTCACCCGGATAAACATTGTTCTTTTTACCCACGTTGAAGTGAATTTTGATCATTGCGGAATCATCATACTGAGCGACTTGAGCATTGTCATTAGAAGGTTCCTCTACTGAAGTATTCATTTTTAGCAGAGCAGCTGCAATTTCAATGGTCGTAAACCGATCATCGGTGAACCCTTCGAGCTGTTCTATATAGGGTCGCAAATCTCCTTTTTCAAGCACTTCTACAACTTCTTCCATACGTCCAGCCATTTGCGATATTCGAACATCAGCCGTGGAAGGCATCTCAAGGGGATTCAACTGATTCTTGATCTGCTTTTCAATAGTATGGAGTTCTTTTCTTTTGCGACGTGTAGTAAACGTTATCGCCATTCCTGATCGCCCGGCACGCCCTGTTCGACCAATACGGTGCACGTAATACTCCGGATCTTGTGGAATATCATAATTGAATACGACTTCAATATCCTCGATATCTAATCCACGAGCGGCAACATCCGTACCGACCAAAATATCAATCGCACCGGATCGAAATTTCGCCATTACACGATCACGCTGATTCTGATTCAAATCACCGTTAATAAAATCCGAAGAATATCCCCGAGACTTAAGTTCTCGCGTTACCTGCTCAGTTTTACGTTTGGTGTTACAAAAGACAAGAGCCAGCTTAAAATCATTGATATCCATAAACCGGCAAATTGCTTCGGTCCGAACAGAATCGCGAACCTCTACCACATACTGTTCAATATTAGGTGCTGTTACTTTCTTGCGCTCAATCGTTATGGTCTGCGGATTGTTCATATAGCGATTCATAATCTTGCGAATCCCTTTCGACATCGTCGCAGAAAACATAATAGTCTGTACCGGCTGATCGGCATAAGAAAGAATCTGTTCCATGTCATCCCGAAACCCCATGTTGAGCATTTCATCAGCTTCATCAAAAACAACGCGCTTCAGGTTGTCCAGTTTCATGGTCCCACGGCGCAAGTGATCAATAGTTCTGCCAGGCGTTCCAACAACAATATGTGCACCGCGTTTAAGAGCCTTTATCTGTCGCGATATGGACTGTCCCCCGTAAATGGGAATAACATTCAATCCATTAAGGTGTTTTCCTATCTTGATAAGTTCGCCGGTAACCTGTATAGCCAGCTCACGAGTAGGACACATAATAATAGTTTGTACATCTGCAATATTAAGATCCGTTTTTTGTACAACCGGAACTCCGAATGCGGCCGTTTTTCCCGTTCCTGTTTGAGCCTGACCAACTACATCTTTCTCCTCCAAAAGTGGTGGAATACATTGTACCTGTACAGGCGTTGGTTTTTCGAAACCCATCTGTTCAATTCCCTTGAGAATAGGATCGGTAATATTCAGTTCGTTAAAATCTAAATCTGTCATAAATAAAATATAATTGAGTATTAATAAATACCTGACGCCACAGAAACATACTTATAGTACCGGTCTGCTAAACCGCTATCCAAAAACCGTATATATTAGAGGCGCCGACAGACCAAAGAAAGGATTGTAAGAACCTGTTTAACGAGTAGGTGGGATATTACGTAACACCAGCTGTGGGAAGATACGCAATTATCTGCAAAACAACATGTAATTTATCAAAGAGAATGCATCTTATTGCGCAACAAGTAATTTCTGAATCTTTAGAGTTCTTTAATTTTTTAAAAGGAGCAGTGATAACATAGGCTTAAATGCTTTAAAAGGGCTTTTGGCATGTATTAAGATATACTAACCAAGTTTATCAGAAGAGAAATTCTTCCTTATTTGAAAGAAATATTTCAAACAGATGAGTTATGGGACAACAACAACTGCTTTTAGTCATATTAGTAACTATTCTCGTGGGCGTAGCGACTGTCGTCGCTATTGATACAATGCAAGAAGCCAGAGACAACTCAAATGAATCGGCAGTTCGTCAAGATATATTGATGGTAATCAATGATGCTCAAATCTATTATGAAAAGCCGGACATGTTGGGCGGTGGAGGCAATTCATTTGATGATATCTCTGAGAAAAATATCCTGTCCATCGATCCTGAAAATGAAAACGGCAGTTATGAAATTTCCGGATCGGGTAATACCCTGACCGTTAAGGGAACCGGCACCAATGAAGATGTCGAAGTTACCGCAACAGCCACTATGACTTCTGACGGAATGGAAGTTTCATGGTCTACTCCATAGATCGCGATTGGATTACAAACCTATATTATCAAGAATACGCTCGTAACATAAAGAAGATCACCACTCCTGTTACAGATACGTACAGCCACACAGGCAGCGTAACTTTAGACACTTTTCGATGCAATTTCAGCTTTCCCGAAAAAGCCAGGTAAAAACTGGTTAGTATCATCGGCATAACAAGTGCCGATAAAATAATGTGGGATATCAGAATGAAGAAATATATCGGTCGAACAAATCCTTGTCCCGTAAATGGCGTACTGCCGTGAAAGTTATGATAGATTACATAACTGATAAGAAAGAAGGTAGATGTTACAAAAGCAGTGAGATTAAATTTCATATGCCGGCTAAAATCTCTCTGGCGTATCGCCTGATATCCGAAAATTAGTAAAACTGCACTCGTACTATTTAGTAATGCATTAAGTGCAGGTAAACTCGTAATCAAATTCGAGCTGTAGTCACTTCCTCCTTTGTAGTAAATCAACCAGATTAAAAAGCCAAATGCTACACTACTTATTAAAAGTATTACACCTATAGCTTTGGAGAGACTAATATTTTTCAGCAGATCAATCGTAACCGGTTTATCAGAATTCATAGACTGGTTTTATCGCTCATTATTTTAAATAAACTGAAGATACATAATATTCAATTTTCTACAGAATCAATTTCACCTTCAATGTCTGTCAAGTTTACAGAAATATTTGTGGTATTTCCCGAATTCAATTAGGCATTTCTGATAAATAGATTATATTTTAGCCCACTAAATTTTCGAGCATGAACAAGTAGCTCTAATCTATTTAGATTCGATTTAAATATGTGCGAGCTCATTTTTATGGGTTCTAAAAGAGTTGGATTTTCCATACTTTCATGCCGAAACTTTTAGAGGACAATTGCATAAAAGTAACGACAAATTTTACTTAACCCATGGCTCAGATTTTCCCCCGATGGGCAAATGAAGTACCACAACGTATTTTGCTCGGGCTCATTATTATCGCGACAGCAACAGTAGCAGGAGTTTGGTATTACTTTTCTCCAGAATATACCGATGTAGGCTATGCTCCCGAGCAGCCCATCGAGTACAGCCATCAGCTTCACGCAGGTCAACTTGATATTGATTGTCAATATTGTCACACCAATGTCTTTGATTCTAAGTTTGCGAATGTACCAGCTACACAAACATGCATGAATTGCCACAATCAGATTGATGGACAAAACAAGCCTGAAGAAGTACAAAAGATTCGTGACAGCTGGGAATCCGGGGAGTCTATTGAATGGATTCGCGTGCACAACCTCCCAGATTACGCTTACTTCAATCATGCTGCACATGTAAATGTTGGTGTGGGTTGTGAAACATGTCACGGACGTATTGACCGAATGGAAGTTGTTTTTCAAAAAGAACCTTTAAGTATGAGCTGGTGTCTTGACTGTCACCGAAATCCGGAACAAAATGTTCGTCCGGTTGAAGAAGTCACTACAATGGGATATGAACCGGAGAAAGATCAGATTGAGATGGGGCGTGAGCTTGTAGCAAAACACAATATTGCTCCCCCTACCTATTGTCAAAGTTGCCACTATTAATAAGAAGGAATATTTAACCGAACGAATCTGAATTAACGCAATCGTAACGGAATGAGCGAAGAAGTAAAAAATCCCAATTACTGGAAAAGCCTTGGCGAACTTGCTCGCAATGATGAGTATGAAAAGTTTGTCGAGCGCGAATTTCCTGAAAATGCCACTGAACTTAACGACAAAGTATCACGACGTAGCTTTTTACGTGTGATGGGAGCTTCCATTGCGCTTGCGGGATTTGCTGCCTGCCGACGACCGGTGCAAAAAATTCTTCCTTTTAGTAAGCAACCGGAAGACTTGGTGGAAGGTGTACCTCAATATTATGCTTCGGCCTCCCCATTTCAAGATGCCTTGAATGGTATTGTTGTCGAAAACAATTCGGGACGTCCGACAAAAATTGAAGGGAATGAAATGCATCCCGCTAGCAGTGGGAATACCAGTATTTTTGGTCAGGCTGAGATCTTGAACATGTTTGACCCTGACCGTTCTCGTTATGTTCGGAAAGATGGGGAACGTTCTTCGGTTAATGCTTTTGCTGAATTTTGCAATAGTCATTTTTCAAATACTGACCAAAACATCGCCTTCGTATCTGAAGCGAACTCCTCTCCTACTTATAACAGGCTTAAGAACGAAGCTCTTAATGAATTTTCAAATGCAGAGTGGATTACCTATGAACCATTTGGAGAAGATAATGCGCTTGAAGGCACAAATATTGCGTTAGGTGAGCGATTACGAACTTATAACAAGTATGATAAAGCCGATGTTATTGTAGGTTTTGATGATGACTTTCTGAATCCGGCGGCTGACAAAAATAGTGTTGAA
>CAYNKF010000032.1:0-12661 GCA_964397705.1 uncultured Balneolaceae bacterium
TTTATTGGGATGTTTATGAGGAAGAAGAGGGGACCTTTGCGTCAAATTTCGCTGCTCGGGAGGCGATAAAAATTCTCGAAAGTTTTGACAAGCCCCAAATGATGAATCGTATTCGTATTGTAGATGATCACGACGATTTAAGTGATCTTGGAGCAACATTTGGGAAACGATATATGGCAGAGAATAAAGGACTCGATTCGGCGCTGGTATATCTGGATTCATTAGCGCAAATTACGGAATCAAAAAATAGTTCTAAACGTATTGCCCGCGAAAGGATTAAACTGCTTTACGATAGTGCCCGTGTGGATAAGGCCCAGCAGGAACTAATGGCCTTTAAAGAGAAATATCCCGAAGATTCAACCAGCAACTGGGTCGAATCAATGAGCTATGACATTAATTACCTGTCTCCCGGTGATAGAATTCCTGCATTTCAGTTTTCGCAAAATGGAAAAATCATAAGTCGTGATTCTCTTTCCGGAAAGCATTATATCCTGGAAGTGACCCGTTTGAGTAATCAAATGTATCAGGAACAGTTCGACCGTACCGTAGTCATTCATAGCATTTACAAAAACTATGGATTGGAGGTTATAACTTTACCACTCGATGAAAGCCAGGTTACAGTTGAGGCCTTTTTTGAAGAACGCGTTAAGCCATGGCCGGTGGCCGATGCCAATGCATTTGATCGAAAAGATTTACTGAAAAAATTTAATATACGTTTGATACCTACTCGCTTCTTAGTGGATGAGAATGGTCAAATTATTAGGAAGTACGTGGGCAATGAATTTGAAGATGTAATACAAGGTATACAGAAAATCATTAATAAAGATAACAACGAGGAACCTGCATCATGAGACGATTTTTAATTGCCGGAAACTGGAAAATGAATTGTGGGCCCAAGGAGACATCAACCCTCCTACAGGGTATAAAAGATACTATCGGGGATTTGCCTGAGGTCGTTGACGGGTTGGTATGTCCGCCAACTATTTCGCTCACCACAGCCTCAGTTGAATTACAAGATATTGGAGGCCTTGCTTTGGGTGCTCAAAATGTTCATTCCGAAGATAATGGAGCTTATACGGGAGAGGTAAGTACGGATATGCTCAAAGAGGTAAATTGTGATTATGTTATTCTGGGACACTCCGAACGCCGTCAGTATTTTGGTGAAACCGATAAAACAGTAAATGCAAAGGTTAACAAGGCATTAAATGACGGAATAAAACCGGTAATTTGTGTTGGGGAATCTCTGGAGCAGCGCAAAGCTAATGAGCACAAGCTACGAGTTAAGAAACAGGTACAGGCAGCTTTAATTGGTGTGGAGGATGAAGATGCCGCTAACCTTGTTATTGCTTATGAACCCATTTGGGCGATTGGAACAGGAGAAACAGCAACTCCTGATCAAGCACAGGAAATGCATAAGATGATTCGTGAAGAAGTGGCTGAACTCTATTCGGATGATGACGCAAATCAGGTTCGTATTTTGTATGGTGGTAGTATGAAGCCCCATAATGCTGAAGAACTTCTGGAACAACCTGATGTTGATGGTGGTCTAATCGGTGGAGCTTCACTTAAAGCTGATAGTTTTACTGATATCATAAAGATAGCAGAAGAACTATCATAAGAGCTTTGTTTTACTAAAATAAAAAATTGGAACGTATTTGAATCTAATTAGCTCTAAATGATGAATGTATTACTTTTGGGCAGCGGCGGACGTGAACATGCAATGGCGTGGAGTATTGCTAAATCAGATCGTTTGGATAAACTTTTTATTGCTCCTGGGAATCCCGGTACTGCCCAGGTTGGTACTAATGTAGATCTTGATCTTTCAAATTTCGAAGCGATTCTGACATTTATCGAAGAAAATGAGGTTTCGTTAACCATAGTAGGCCCTGAAAAACCACTGGTTGACGGCATTACTGATTTCTTGGAAGAAAAGGGGCACAAGGTTTTTGGCCCATCCAAGGTTGCTGCTCAGCTTGAAGGCAGCAAAAAGTTTGCCAATGAATTTATGAAGGAAAACCGAATACCTACGGCTGACTTTCAAACTTATGGGCGGGATGAATTTGATAAAGCCTTGAAAGTCGTAAAAAGCAAGGATGAGTACCCGGTTGTTTTAAAAGCTGATGGTTTGGCCGGTGGAAAGGGCGTTTTTATTTGTGAGTCACCGGAGGAGGTTGAAAAAAGATTACATGAATTAAAAGCAGATGAGCGCTTTGAGGATGCAGCGCAAAAACTAGTAGTTGAAGAGTTTTTAAGAGGGGATGAAGCCTCGGTGTTTGTTATATCTGATGGAAAGACGGCCAAAATTTTACACTATGCCCAAGATCATAAACGTATTGGAGAAGGGGATACCGGCCTCAATACGGGCGGGATGGGCGCCTATTGTCCTACTCCTGTGATAGGCAATCGTATGCTTCAAAGAGTGGAAAAAGAGATAATATTGCCTACCATATCGGCTATGCTATTGGATGAAAACCCCTATAAGGGTATTCTATATTGTGGATTAATGATTACTGAAGAGGGTCCTAAAGTCGTTGAATTCAACTGTCGGTTGGGGGATCCCGAAGCCCAAGCGGTGCTGCCTTCACTGGAATCAGACTTTTTGGACTTAATGGACGCTGCCGTTAATGAGCAGCTGAATACCAAAGAGGTTAAGATTGATGATAGGTATCGCTGCTGTGTTGTTATGGCCTCAGATGGATATCCGTTGGATTACGAAAAAGGAAAAGAGATTACGGGAATAAATGATGTGGCTGAGGATACTCTTGTCTTTCATGCGGGAACGAAGGCTCAGGATGGTAAACTTTATTCCGATGGGGGACGAGTTCTCAGCGTGGTTGGTGCAGGGGATACTCTTCAGGATTCTATTAAAAATACCTATTCAGAGTTGAAAAAGATCGATTTTGATAATAAATATTTCCGATCTGATATTGGCACGAAAGGACTGAAATACATCGGATAATGAAATATCGGGTTTATAATTCGTCTTTTTCTTTGGTTTGGGCTAAAAATAATTCAGGTAATTTGCTGCGGATAATTTTATCTGTCCGTGTCTTTGGAAGATTATCCACCTGAACTATCTCTTTTGGTATTTTATAATCGGCTACTATTTGTTCCAAATGTTCTTTAATAGTTCCAAAATTAATGGTTTTCCCGTTCTTTGGAACAACTGCTGCAACAACTTTTTGGCCCCACTTCTCATCAGCTATTCCAAATACTGCAGCCTCTTTGATATCAGTTAGCTCTTTGAGTTTGGATTCAATTTCAAAAGGAGAGACATTTTCTCCACCTGTTACTATACGGTCGGAACGACGAGAATCAATAAAAAGCTGGTTATTGGCATTAAAGTACCCAAAATCACCTGTTTTAAACCAACCTTCTGAATCAAAAAAGGCATCGTAATCCAGATTTAAGTATCCGTCAAAAACCTGCGGGCCCTTGATCCAAATTTCCCCAGTCGTATTTATGCTGACTTCCTCTTCATTTTTATCGCGTACTTGAATTTTATTTGGCTCCAAAACAGTACCTACACTTTTTAAAGGACCATAGGTACCACTGGGTTTAAGAATGGGATTGGCTGCAATCTGGGCACAGGTCTCCGTCATCCCGTAACTTGGAACCAATGGAATTCCTTTATTCCTACATTCTTTGACAAGCTCTGTATTAATAGGGCCGCCACCAAGCAAAATTGCCTTGAAGTTTTGATGAACAAAAAATCCGGATCGTTCCATCAACCGTTTAAGCATGGTTGGGACCAGTGATGCTGCCTGGAAAAGCTGATTTTCAGTTAAAAAAGTAGTAATCATTTTAGGATGAAAACTTTTCATTCTAAATATAGCAGATCCATAAAGAAGGGATCGCAAAATAATGGAAATACCGCCAATGTGATTTAATGGCAAACAGAGTAGCCAAAAATGATTCTTACGAGGTTTAAAATTTTCGGCTGACGCTTTTGCTGCAAAAAGCATCTGACGTCTTTTAAGGGGTACGATCTTTGGAGTTCCGGTAGTGGTACCAGAAGTAAAAAAATATCCAAAAACGGTATCCGGATCAGTATCAGGAGTAAAGTTTTTTGCTTCAAAGCCCAATACGACTTCAATTTCTAAAGATCGGGTCAGATCGACCTGTTTAATATCAATGGTGTTAGGATGAGCAACTTCTGACTGCATTTTTTGAGTCGTAAAAACGAGACCGGGTTCAACCTGCTCGAATTGACGGTTAAGTTCATTAGAGGTGGCTTTGGTATCAAAAGAGACAAAAGGAATACCAAGATTCCAGCATGAGGAAATTGCAAAAATGAGGGTGTCTGAAGAGGGTGCAAGAAATCCTACCGGTTTCTCAAAATCGTGATCAAAATCAAAAAGGAATTGTAGAAAAAAGCGTTCAAATTTTTTGAGGTCACTATACGAATGCAGACCAAAGCTGGACCCCAAAAAAAGGTCATCTTCTCGGGGTGCAGAAAATGTTGGTATTTGATCTGAATTACTCACTTTTAAATAAGTTTTGTAAAAAGCTGCTGTTGATCAAAATTGATCGTTGGTATTTGTCTGGAAGATAGATCAATGGAACCTTCTGAAATAACATTATTCTCAGTAAAAACATCCTGAGCAAGTAAAAAGCCTGTTGAAAGACCATGAGCTGTACCTTGAGATCCTAATCCCGCTGCCAACAAGCCAGTAAAATATCGTCCAACGCCACTTTCAAGGCTGGTTGTAACCACTACTTTATTGTTATGAGTGTTTGCAAACCGTTTTGTTTCAATATTTTTCCGGAAACTGCCAATTACCATCGGCTTGATAATAAGATATTCTGTAAAAGGTAGTAGGTTTGGCCAGTAAGAATATTGTGTTGTTGATTCGTCCAGAGCAATAGGCAGTGATGTATTCTGAGATAACTGCTCAAGGGTTGCTGGAGTGATCTCTTTCAGTGGTTCTTCACAATACTCGATATCCAGTTTGTTGAGTTTATTACAGTGATCGAGAGCCACCTCGAGTTCCCAAGCCTGATTAGCATCAACCCTAATAGTCAGGTCCGGATATTTTTTTCTGACCTTCCGGAGGGAAGTAAGTTCTTTTTCAAAATGGAGTCCCACTTTGCATTTTATGGTATTGAATCCCGCTGCAATTTTGCCCGCGACGTTTTTTAGTACATTATCGTCCTGTAGCGAAACCAAAGTATTGATTTCAACTTTGGGGGAGGTACCTGCAAACAAATAAGAAAGTAATGTTTGTCTATTATTACGGGCTTCGACCTGATATGCAAGTGCATCCAGACCAAACTGCAGAGACGGTGGGATCTCTTCATCCTGATAGAACTTTTGAAGTTTGTCAACTGGATTTGAGCAGTCTAATATGTTACTGATATTTCTTTGGTGTAAAGTGAGTAGATTTTGGACTGATTGGTAAGATTCGGTAGAAAATCCGGGTAATGGCGCTGCTTCTCCGTATAGTTGAATGTCTTCTGTTTTGTATGATAAAATAAATCCCTTACGATCCTGAAAGGTTTGACCGCTTGTTTGCAGCGGCTCAGAAAAGGGGATCTTATATGCATGGCTGGAAAAATTCATAAATTATCTGCAATAATTCCTATGCTGAATAAGATTCCATATAAGGTCATAAAACGAGCAGTATCTTCCAATACCTTGTTGAACCTATGTTTATCATTCCAGGCCCAAACTTTATAAAGTTGCACAAAACCATAGGGACTGACCAAAAACGGAAGAAATATGACAGCATCATAACCCAACTGAAAATAAAAATGAGGGGGTATAGCCAATGCCAATAATAACATCAACAGGTATTCCCAGCGGAGGGCATTTTCACCAAAAATGACGCCGAGTGTATTTTTTCCGGCCATCTTATCCTGTTCAACATCACGCAGGTTATTGATGACTAAAATGTTTGTTGCTAGTCCACCTACCGCTAATGAAGCCCAAAAAGAAGGACTGCTCCATTCTAAAGCATTTACATAATAGGTACCCATGACGGCAACAATACCAAAGAAAATAAATACGAAAACATCTCCGAGTCCATTATAGCCGAGTGGAAAGGGACCACCAGTATAAAGAATCCCAAAAATGAGGGAGGCGATGCCAATCCAAAAGATAGCCCAGCCGGCATGCCAAACGAGGTATAGTCCTAATAAAAAAGCCACTCCCATAGTTATGATAGTAGCATTACGCATGGTATCGGCAGAAATGAGTCCCTTTGCTGTAGCACGTTCAAAACCGATTCGCTCGTCGGTATCGGCACCCTTTTTGAAGTCAAAATAATCATTGGCAAAGTTGGTCCCTATTTGAATAAGAAAAGCACAAAGTAGGGCAACAATAGTAGCATCCCACAAAAATAGCTGATCATGATACGCTATGGAGGCTCCAACGCAGACAGGAACAAAGGCAGCAGGCAGGGTTTGAGGACGCGCAGCTTTGATCCAAATGCTCAGCGTTTTTGAATTAATCATCTGTATAGTGGAGGAAAAATTGTGGAAAAAGTTTGGCTCCAATTATAGGAATAAATTCCTCGCTTAAAAAAACAAGTTATTTTTATTTTTTGTTAAATTAATTTAGTCAATAATAGAAAAAAGGCTATTTTAAGTTAAAATAGTTAAATATAAAGTTATTAATACCTTTAAAAATAATATGTTAATAAAATTTTAATTAAATAATTTGTGTAATAGTCAGAGTAACAATTATATTAAGGGCAGTTAAAAATTCTAACAATAACTATTACACTTTTTACTCCAATGACAAAAGCAATGAGACGATACGATCCTTTAGCGGCTGCCCGGAACTGGTCGCCAAAAACTAATGGTGAAGGACGAGAGTCGATGAACATTACCGAAATATTCGGTGAAAACACCTTTCAGCAAGAAGACCTTGAAGAGCGACTCCCAGAGGCTATTTGGAAAGATTTAGAAAAAACTATTCAGGAAGGGGAGCAATTAAATCATGAAATAGCTGATGCTGTTGCTGTAGCTATGAAAGATTGGGCTACAGAAAAGGGGGCTACTCACTTTACACACTGGTTTCAACCGTTGACAGGACTAACTGCTGAAAAACATGACAGTTTTATTACCCCCAACCAGGGAGGAGGTGCAATTGCAGAATTTTCGGGATCAGATCTGATTCAAGGTGAACCAGATGCTTCCAGTTTTCCGAGTGGAGGGTTGCGACAAACGTTTGAAGCCCGCGGCTATACTGCTTGGGATCCTACATCCCCGGCTTTTATCATGGAAAACGATAATGGATGCTACCTGTGTATTCCCACCGCTTTTGCTTCATGGTCAGGGGAAGCGCTTGATCACAAAACGCCTATATTACGTTCTAATGATACGTTGGATGCACAAGCCAAAAGAGCTCTTAAACTTTTTGATGTTGATGCCAAACGGGTTACGTCAACAGCAGGTTGTGAGCAAGAATATTTCCTAATTGATCAGGAGTTTTTCTATCGTCGGCCAGATTTGATGACGGCCGGCAGAACGTTGGTTGGAGCTAAGCCTCCGCGCGGCCAAGAGCTTGATGACCACTATTTCGGTACTATTCAGGAACGAGTATTGTCGTTTATGTTGGAGGCCGAGAAAGAACTGTATAAACTTGGTATTCCTGTTAAAACACGACACAATGAAGTAGCACCGGGACAATTTGAAATTGCGCCCATTTTTGAAACGTGTAATATTGCTGCTGATCACCAGCAGTTGATGATGATCACATTAAAGCGCATAGCTCGTAATTACGGCTTTGAATGCCTGTTGCACGAAAAGCCTTTTGACGGTTTAAATGGGAGCGGTAAACATCTCAACTGGTCGTTGAGTACTAGCGAAGGGATGAACTTGCTTGAGCCAGGTGACAATCCGCATGACAATATGCAGTTTCTGTTTTTCTTTACGGCAATCTTAAAAGCCGTTTATGAACACCAGGATCTACTTCGTATCAGCATAGCTCACGCAGGAAACGATCACCGTCTTGGAGCCAATGAAGCACCGCCGGCTATCATTTCAGCTTACATCGGTGAACAACTTTCGGATGTTATTGATCAGCTGTTGAATGGTGGAGCAAAGGAATCTAAGAATGGAGGATTACTTGGGCTGGGAACACCTGTACTGCCTTCATTACCTAAACATGCAGGCGATCGTAACCGAACTTCGCCGTTTGCGTTCACGGGTAATAAATTTGAGTTCCGTGCCGTAGGGTCCAGTCAATCAGTTTCGTTCCCCATTGTTGTGTTAAATACTATAGTAGCTGATGCCATCGATAAACTTTGTACAGATCTTGAGGAGAAAGTCGAAGATGGTGAGCCCTTAGAAGAATCGCTTGGTGAAGTGATTCGTGAAGCACTTTCTGATTCCAAGGATATCATCTTTAATGGTGACGGATATTCTGAGGAATGGGAGAAAGAAGCAGAAGAGCGTGGATTGCTTAATCTTCCTACTACCATGGATGCGCTTCCAAAGCTAACAGATGATAAAAATATTAATCTGTTTAAGAGGCATAAGGTTCTTAACGAACGTGAGATACATTCAAGGCAGGAAATATGGGCCGAGCAGTATTTAACAACGCTCAATATCGAGGCGGATACAACCGAGTCGATGGCGAAAACTATGATTTATCCTGCTGCAGTGCGATATATGAATGAGCTTGCCGATAATGTGGAGCACATAGATGGTCTTGGCCTTGAGAACAGAGGATCAATGGAGATGCTTAAAAAGGTCAATCAAGGACTGAATGACCTAAGCGATGCTCTGGAAGAACTACGAGAGATTGTTCTGCAAAGTAATGGAGAATCAGTCTTGGATAGTGCTACATATGTGAAGGATAACGTTCGACCGGCAATGGTAAAGATTCGGGATTCGGTTGACTACTTGGAACGTCATGTAGCCGATGACTACTGGCCATTACCTATTTATCGGGAAATGCTATTTGTAAAATAATGGCAATTGACCGGCGTCATTTATTTAAGCCCCCAGGGAGTTGGTATCTCTGGGGGTTTTTCTATTAGGTAGTTAGCGCATATTTATATCTATCATTTCTTTTAGAAAAATGGTTTTGTTTTTTGCAGATCTGTAATTATTTCGACAAAATAAAAAGGATTTTTAACTGTGGATTTGAATTGATCAAATTATTATGAATAGAACAGGAACTGGATTACTCATCATTATACTTTTCTTGGGAATACAATGGCCAGTACTGGCACAGCAAGGAGATCCTCAGAAGCTCTATGAAGAGATTGACGAGCAGACGGACAAAATCTTTGATCAGGTTGTCGATTGGCGGCGTCACTTTCATCAAAATCCGGAACTATCGAATAGGGAAGAAGAAACTGCTAAATTTATTGCGGATTATTTACGGGATCTGGGGATAAAAGTTGAAGCCGGGGTTGCACATACCGGAGTAGTAGGAGTTTTGGAGGGAGGCAAAAAGGGGCCCGTTGTAGGTTTACGAGCGGATATTGATGCTCTGCCGGTTAAAGAGCGTGCAGATGTACCCTTTAAATCTACAAAAACAACTACCTATCTCGGCAAAGAAGTGGGCGTAAGTCATGCCTGTGGACATGATGCTCACATTGCAATGTTGATGGGTGCAGCAAAAATTCTTAGCAATATGAAAGAGGAGTTGCAAGGCACGGTAAAATTTATTTTTCAGCCGGCTGAAGAGGGAGCTCCTCCGGGAGAAGAAGGGGGAGCCGAATTAATGGTGAAGGAAGGAGTCTTGGAAGATCCCGATGTTGATGTAGTCTTTGGTCAGCATATCAATTCCCAGACCGAAGTGGGAAAAATTCGATATCGTCCCGAAGGTACCATGGCGGCCTCTGATCGTTTTGTGATTACCGTGAATGGAAAACAAACTCATGGATCTACGCCCTGGACCGGTGTTGATCCTATTGTAACTTCGGCAAAGATTATTGAGGGATTGCAATCAATTATCAGTCGCCAAACAGAGCTTACAAAAGCAGCGGCCGTAATATCGGTTGGTAAAATTGAGTCCGGTGTTCGTAATAATATCATCCCGGAAGAAGCAGAAATGATTGGTACTATAAGAACGCTAGATACCGGGATGCAGGATATTATTCATAGAAAAATACGCCATGTAGTAACAAAGACAGCAGAAAGCATGGGAGCCACTGCTGAGGTTAAAATTGAGGAAGGGTACCCCGTGACTTATAACGATCCTGAGCTTACCGAACAGATGTTGCCAACCCTGCAGGGTATTGCCGGTTCCGATGATGTAATTTTATCTGATGCTATTACCGGAGCGGAGGATTTTTCATTCTTCCAAAAAGAAGTCCCCGGCCTATATTGGTTTGTCGGTGGAATGCCCAAAGGAATGAACCCAGCGGAGGCGCCTCCCCATCATACTCCTGATTTTTATATTGAGGAAGAAGGGATGAAGCTGGGCATAAAGTCAATGGTTGGTCTAACCGTTGATTTTATGAGTGATTACAACAGCCAGTGACTGAATATTTTACTCTACATTTATTTAAACAATGTGAGCATTATTTTTGTTTAAGACGATATGCAAGAGTAATATTTATGCTAATCATATCTCGATTAGAAAAATTACAACAAAAAGTATCTGCATTCGTATCTATAATAGCCTTATTGCACCTTATATAAGCTGTTAGAATTCACGAACTGTACCCGTATATTCCACCAAATAAATTTTTAATAAAGATTATTTATTCTTGAATTATCAATCTCCGCAATATAGTCCTAATACGCAACTTTCGATATTTCCTCCGGCAGTTAAGCACCTGCTGATTATTAATTTATTGGCTTTCGTAGCGTTAAGTACACCAGTGGTGTCAGAGTATTTATTTACCTATGGAGCGCTGTGGCCCATCGATTCAGGACGATTCGGTGTTTGGCAACTCATTTCATACATGTTTTTGCATGCAGGATTTGGACATATCTTTTTCAACCTTTTTGCACTGTGGATGTTCGGACAGGCTATCGAAAACTTTTGGGGTACCAATCGCTTTGTAATCTATTATTTTTTAACGGGCATTGGTGCTGCTTTGCTGCACATGCTTATAGGCGGAGGTGGTGCTCCTACATTGGGGGCATCGGGAGCTGTCTATGGGATTCTTCTGGCTTTTGGGATGATGTTTCCCAACCGTCCAATTATGTTACTATTTCCACCTATTCCCATAAAAGCTAAGTATTTTGTTGCTATTTTTGGAGCCATTGAACTGATAAGCGGATTAACAAGGACCAACTCAGGGGTAGCCCATTTTGCCCACTTGGGAGGAATGCTTGTAGGCTTTATCCTGATAAAATATTGGGGATTAAAAAGTGAAGAATCTTACTACTAACAGGAATTTTTTGTTACCTTTATTGTATGCAAATACAGCATTAATCGTGGAATACCAATATGTATAACGACTCTTTTGGTAACTCAGTAAAGCGCGGCTACTGGGGATTGCCGGCGGCAATTCGTGTTATTATTACGATCAACGTAGCTGTTTTTATCCTCCAAACGCTGCTGAGTATTTTTAGTCCGGCGTACAGTAGTTTATTTGTCGATGCTTTTGCCTTTTATCCCGAGTGGCAGACGGCGCTTTTTCAGCCCTGGCGAGCAGTTACCTACATGTTTCTACACGGTGGCGCGTTTCATCTGCTTTTTAATATGCTATGGCTCTGGTGGTTAGGCCGTTCAGTTGAAGAATCGATGGGGCCTCGGACATTTTCGGTATTGTTTTTTGGTGCCGGCATCGGTGGGGCATTATTCAATATTATTGCCGCTCCGATATTGGGATTTAATCCTGTTATTGGTGCCTCGGGAGCAGTTTATGGTATTATGGTTGCATTTGCGATGCTGTATCCCACTATGCCCATTATGCTCATTTTCTTTCCACCCATTCAGGCTCGCTATGTGGTAGCCGGACTCATTGCCATTGATGCATTGTTGTTAGGATCATCAGATGGGACTGCTCGAATTGTACACTTGGCCGGGGCTGGTATTGGCTATTTATTGATGAAATATCATCGTCAGGGCAATGATTTGAGTCGCTGGGTGTTACCTATTGAACAGTTTTGGTATCGTCTAAAGGGAACCTACCAAAAGAAGAAATCCCGCCCGAAAAATAAGAATATGTATTCCGTTTCTGATGTTGAAATTGTAGATGAAACGGATCAATCTGAGCTTGATGCTATTTTAGAAAAAATTTCTCAGAAGGGTTACGATGGTTTAACGGATGAGGAAAAGCAGAAACTCTTTGAGCTTAGCAAGAAAAATTAAATTGAACAATTTGAATGATTTTTACCGTACCTATGGTTCATTAGGGTACGATAAGAAAAAGTAATAACGATATTATGTCTCATATTAAACGTCGAGATTCAATTCAGGTAATGGTTGGTGATGTACCGGTTGGCGGTGGTGCACCCATTGTAGTGCAGTCAATGACGAATACCGATACTTCTGATGTTGATGCTACGGTAGAGCAGATTAAGCATTTGCACAGGGAAGGGTCCGAGATTGTCCGTATTACTGTAAATAATGATGCTGCGGCAAAGGCCGTACCTAAAATTAAGGAAAAGCTACTTGAAGACGATGTAACGGTACCTATTGTTGGGGACTTCCATTATAACGGTCATAAGCTGCTCGTTGATTATCCTGCAGCGGCAGAAGCCTTGTCAAAATTTCGTATCAATCCAGGCAACACCGGGACAA
>CAYNKF010000033.1:0-12386 GCA_964397705.1 uncultured Balneolaceae bacterium
CCGGACGTGACGCCTCTGAACGAATACGGGAGGGATCCACATCCAAAGAAAATCCTGAGGAAGCACTCTTGGTAGCACAGATGGCGGATAATTTACTGAGATCAGGGTTGCAGCCGGAGGATATTGCGGTTATCAGTCCATATAAAGATCAGGTTGATTTGCTGGATCGTAAAATTGGTACGGAAAATCTGGAAATAAAGTCGGTAGATGGTTTCCAGGGGCGAGAGAAAGAAGTGGTAATTATATCACTCACGAGAAGCAACAAAAAAAATACTATTGGTTTTTTAGAAGATGTACGCCGACTTAATGTTTCATTAACTCGTGCAAAACGAAAGCTTATTGTAATAGGTGACAGTGAAACAATAACATCTCATAAAATCTACGAGCAATTCGTAGATTATGTGCGTAAAAAAGGAAGAGTGATCGAGTTATAATCTCTCGTATCAGTTAACTATTTCCTACTCATCTGCTCTGCTGCCTGCAACGCTTTATAAACATTTACCAAGCCATCAGACACAGATAGTTTTGCAAAGGCAGCCTGCTGGGCATCTTGTGGATTTCCTTCGCTCGGTACAGTAACTTGCTGATTGGGATATTGGGTGGTGTTTTCGAGAATAATTTGCCGAACCTGTTTGGCAGACAATTCTGGATAATAAGCCATTATCAACGCCGCAGTTCCTGCTACAACCGGTGATGCCATGCTGGTTCCCTCCTGAAACTTGTACTCATTATCGGGCATGGTGGAGTAAATATCTACGCCCGGGGCAAATAGGTCTACCGTTAGGTTTCCATAGTTGCTGAAGTTAGCGACAAACTCTTGATTTGGTTTCCAACTTGTTGCTCCCACACTTAGCCAAAGCGTTGCAGCGGAATCACTCATGGTACTGCTATATTTATCCGTGGGATAGTTTGCTGTTGTATCAATATTTTGAGCACTGTTACCCGCTCCGTGTACCATCAGTACATTGTTTTTATTGGCGTGAGCTATAGCTTTGTCGACCACTTCTTTATACGGAGAATAGCTTTTCCCAAAACTCATATTTATAATATCGGCCCCGTTATCCACTGCATAGCGGATGGCATTGGCTACATCTTTGTCTCGTTCATCTCCATTGGGGACGGCGCGAATTGCCATAATACGAATATTAGTAGCAATGCCATTTACACCAATTCCATTATTGCGTTCTGCGCCGATAATCCCTGCCACATGTGTCCCGTGAGAAGGATCAGGACCTGCAACATCATTGTTACCGTAATATTGTTCTGATTTATCCTCATAATTATCGCCCACAATATGACGGGGATTGAAATCAGGGTTATAACCGTATTTTGCGAACTCATAAATCTGTTTTTTCTGATCGGCAATAAGCGCAGAATCGATGTCATTCTCCATCACGTACGACATCACATTTTTCGCAAAGTTAAGATCCTGGCTGGTAGGTTGTAGGTTTTGTAGGTCTTTGTAGGTATAAGACGAGTCGGCAAAATGTTCATTCAAAATATTTTCAGCCTGTTCCTTGCTCTGTTCTATGCTTTGAATATTCTGGTACTGTTGACTTAGTTCTCGGATTTTGTTTTCGTAATCTGATTTTATTTCCCGGTAATAAAGGTATTCTTCTTTTTCTTGTGCAGTTAAAGCAGCTGATTTCATTTTTTGACCGTACTTCTCCTTCAGCTTTCGATAAAGACGGGTTAATTCAAAAGTATCGTGATTTACATTTTTCCCGTCCGCACCACCAATAAAATTCCATCCGTTAATATCATCCACATAGCCATTATTGTCATCATCTTTGCCGTTACCCGGAATCTCATCTTCATTTATCCAAATAACATCATTGAGATCCTTGTGATCGGTATCTACACCGCCGTCTATAACGGCCACAGTAACTGTTTTTTGTGGGGATTTATCATCCAGTAATTCGTGGTAAGCCCGGTCACTACTTGTACCGCGGAATCGAGTAATTTCTTCATCCCAGTGATGCCATCCTTCAGGTGCTTCCAGCATTGTCTCAAAATTTACAGAGGTCGGGGCTTCTTCCTGCTCATATGGTTCTGTGTCATTATCAGAAATCGATTGTTGGGTCGTCGAGCAGCTATAAAAGGAAAGAGCAAAAGCCAGTATAATTAGTAGTCGCTTTTTCATACAGGTAATGGTTATAAAGTGATTACAACTAGGTTTAATATTTACTTACAACGATTCAATGTTTGAGATCAGTTGTTCAGAAGCTTTTTTGAAAGCCGTATGAACCGCTTCATTCAGGGACTCTTTGAATTCAGTTCCCGCTTCGGTAGCATAAAAGTTAGCATATTGTCTGATTCGGTCATTATTGAGTCCATGGTACATGACTAAATAATTATCAACCAACTCATCTTCTAACTGCATCTGCAGGCGATTCTTAAAATTGTTTACAATGCTGTTAACCTGTGTTTCACTTACGTTTAGATTATTGCTGATTGCATCGGTGCCAATAACCAAAGATCGGAAAAGGATAGTCTGAGATTCTAAAGCAGATTTTTTTGCCGAGCTTTGTTCAATAAGGTCTTTGATAATTGAAATATGCTCTTCAGATGGCTTATCCTGTTCAAGCTCATATTTTGTAACAATCTGTTTTCGAGTACCTTGTAAGGTATAAAATTCAGCCTCCGCATTTAGTATAGGTTTTATCTTATCAGATTCCAGGGTAGTGAGAACCGAATCCGCATAATTGGAATCAAAATTTTCTTTAAAACTTTTGCGTGCCATTTTTAAGAGGGAATCAGCGTGATATGCTTCACCGTAAAGTCGTAAAAGCTTGCTGTTTTTTGAAGCAGATATTTGAAATGGATTCTGTGTAAATTGGTTTTTAAGATCTTTTGGAAGCTCAGTTAACGTTTGTTTGACCGGAACCAGGTTAAAAATCCTATCAATGTCAGTGCCCTCTTTGATATTCGATGATTCTTGAGCTAAGCTCATAAATGGAAATAACAGGCAAAAAATAAAGACTACTAACCGCTTATATTTCATGATTTCTAAATTTTAGGAAACAGATAATGTGATAGACAATTTTGAAAAAATAAGCTAACGATAATTTTTAACGCTCAAAAGTTTCAGCTTATTTGTTCGATATTAATTTTTTTTAATCGAAGATCAATTTTTTTGTGTTCATCGAAAGTTGTGGTAGAATAAGTTGAAGATTGATAATTCAATATGTGATGGCTAGTATAACATTCGCAAAGATAAAGTCAGAATATGCTGGCTGAGTAAAAGATAATAGGACTATTTGGATGAAAGAAGATAGAGGGGTTAAAAGCGGACAGGAAGGTGGGTATTGGCGTCCATTACCACTGGGATATTTGCTGGAAGAATATGGGTTGTTTAGCAAAAAAGTTGCTCTTTTACTTGTTTTATGGCTCGTCTTATTTTTTCTGAGTTTTCTCTCTGTTATTTATTGGATTCCTTCCGACTGGGATACTTTGGCAAGCACCAGTCAGGCGATTTCGCTGTTTTTATTGTTTTATCCCCCGCTTTTAATATCTAACTTATTACTGTTTTGGTTAGGATTTGAATGGGGGTTTATTCCTGCATACCTCTCTACTTTTATGGTTGCGCTAGCTTTTAATATGCCCACCCAATGGTCTATACTTTTTGGCATAGCAGTGGTTTTAGGGATGGCGATTTTTGCGGTCGTGTATTATAGTACTCATTTTCACTATACCCTAGACAGTGTTACCCATTTTGCATTTTTTGTGGGTATTGCTCTGGTCGCATCCATGGCTTCGTCATTAGGGTCTTTAATTTGGAGCCACGTCCAGGGCCTTACCATTGAAGAAACACTCATTGCCTGGCAAAGTTGGTGGACTGGTACATTTCTTCAGCTTGTTCTTATTAATGCCCCCATTCTTTTTCTGGTCGGCAATAAAATTGAACGAATAAAAGATAAATATTTTGATGTTCCTGAACGTCCTGAGATTTCACTTGGGTGGGTATATAGCGCTATTATATCTGTAGTGACCGTTCTAGTGATTTTCATACTTTCTGCTGAACAGTTGGGTACCCTGCGAATTCAAGAAGCATTAAAAAATACTTCTTCAAGTTTTGCAAATGAGATTTTAAGTGCCTCACAAACCTTTGAGCTAACAGCTTGGATTGCCATAGTGATCTTGCTAGCTGCCGGATTAGGTGGTATTCGGTTGGTTGAAGGGTGGAATAAAACGTTAAAAGAACAGGTGCGAGTAAAAAGATCACTAATAGCAGAAATTCATCACCGGGTAAAAAATAATATGCAGTTGGTTTCGGGACTTATTGAGCTCCAGCTTCAAAATTCAGAAAACCAGAATGTGCAAAAGGAGTTGCGAAAGAGTCATTCCCGTATTTATTCAATGGGTAAGGTGCACGAACAAACCTATCAGCACGAAGATGCAGCCGATGTGAAAATGGATATATATGTGGAAAGCATTGTAAAACAGGTAGAATCAAATTTTGGAGAGATTGACGGAACACGGTTTAACTTGGCTTGTGCTTCTTTTAAACTGACAATTAGCCAAGCGGTAACTTTTGGCTTATTGCTTAACGAACTGTTGACCCTAATTTGTCGACACGAATTCAGTCATGCCAATAACAATACTAAAATTACAATCAGAGTTGAGGGAAATGAAAAGCTGGTGCAAACGAAATTCCAAGGAATTTCCAAACCATTTGATATTGCCGTTGCTGATTCATTGGATGGTACACTAATTAGAAAACTTACGAAACAGCTTAATACCGAGTTGCACCGCGTTCAAGATCAGGAGAAAGAAGTTGTAAATTTAGAGTTTACCTTTGACAAAAAAGACTCACCATCGTATTTCAATTCTTGGGAGCCTGCAAGATAAGCTGTTAGTCGATATATAGTATTGTAACTTACTGTTTCTGACTTTTCCCAGTCATGGGAACAAAGCGAACGGGCATTTTCTGTTCTCTTTTTATGTTGCCGTCTTTTGTCTTAGTAATTTTAGTCAGAATCTGATTGTCATCAACATTACCAACCGGAGCTACCAAAATTCCACCGGGAGCCAACTGATTAATTAGAGGTTGAGGAATTTCTTCTGGGGCTGCTGTTAAAATAATAGCCTCAAATGGAGCGTGTTCCGGCCATCCTTTATACCCATCACCAATTTTTGTTGTGATAGTATTATAACCTAGTATCTCAAATCGTTTTATTGCTTGGTCAGCCAGTGGTTTCACAATTTCGATGGTATAAACATGTGGTGTGAGTTCGGATAAAACGGCTGCCTGGTAGCCACTGCCCGTGCCAATTTCCAACACTTTTTCGCCCGCTTTAATATCCAACAGATCAGTCATATAGGCTACAATTAACGGTTGTGAAATCGTCTGATTATACCCGATTGGAAGGGGGCGATTGGCATAGGCATGTTCCTGATAGTTTTTCGGCACAAAAAAATGTCGCGGAACATGGCGCATCGCATCCAGTACTTTTTTATCATTAATAATACCACGGTCTTCAATGCCTTTTTTGACCATCTTGTACCGTTCATTCTGGCGCTGATCGAAACGAGGGCGTTCCCATTCCACAGTATCAGCTATAAAAGTATCTACAGCTTGTGAGGAAGGCAAACGGTCGGCTGAAAGCGGAATTGGATCATTAAATATAGGCCATATTCCTGCTGATGCTATCAGGAAAATGAGAAAACTGTTCAGTGTTTTCATGCGAGTGAGATTAGTTGCACTAACTATATTTCAAACATACTATCCTCAACAGTTCGTTCAAAATGGGGAAGGTATTTGCCTTTCCGCCCTTCAAGACCTAAAATTGAGCACAACTCAATGGGTAATAAACAGATGCTTTATGGATTTTCAAGAACTTCAGCAAAAGATTGATTACGCTCGTAATACCTCCAATCAGCTGCCTGCTTTGCCAGCTAAGGATCTCCCCGAGTTATTCCAGCTTCGCTTGAATGATGATAGTAACTATTTGACCTATATTGATTCAAATGATGATAGGACTGAGGTTAGTTATTCTGAATTTTGTCAGCATGTGATAAATTGCGCCCGGTTTTTACAGAACCACGGACTTAGCCAAGGAGATCGTATTGCAACGATTTCTCACAACCACTGGCACACTGTTGTACAGTATTTTGCTGCCTGGCTATTGGGATTAGTGGTTGTACCCATCAATTTGGGAGAAGATGATGAGCGTATTGCCTATATTCTTGAAAATGGCGAAGTTGAGCTGGCGTTTGTAAGGACTGAATACCGTGAACGATTTCGAGGTATTTTGGAATCGTACAAGTATTTGAAAAATGTAGAATGGATTGTCTGTGAAGGAGAGATCGAAAATTTCACCAGGGAGAAGGGAGATCTTGAACTTCCAGATGATAATTTGGGGGATTCCGAAGCGCTGATTGTGTTTACTTCAGGAACTACCGGTGCACCTAAAGGGGTGGTGCTAAGTCAGCGTAATTTGCTTGAAGATGCTCGAAGTATTGCTGATTGGCACGATATTGACGACCAAACACGTATGATGTGTGTTTTACCTATTCATCATGTAAACGGCACTGTAGTTACGTTACTCACACCATTTTTTGCCGGGGGACCTACAGTGCTCAATCAAAAGTTTAGGACCGGCCGCTTTTTTCCTACCATTAAGAAAGAGGGCGTTCATATCGTCAGTGTAGTACCAACATTGCTGCAGTACCTAAATAATTATTATTCAGATAAAGAGATGCCGGATACTTCAACCTTGAAGCACGTAATCTGCGGTGCTGGCCCATTGACCGTCAAAGTGGCGACTACCTTCGAAGAGTGTTTCGACATATCCATTATTCACGGCTACGGTCTTTCAGAGACGACTTGCTATTCTTGCTTTCTTCCCGTTGATCTGGATAAAAAGGTACACAAAAAGTGGCTTGCTGATTACGGATATCCCAGTATTGGTGTGCCAATTCCGGCTAATGAAATGGCTATCCATGACGAAGACGGAAATGAGTTAGAAGAGGAGGAGCGCGGCGAAATTGTGATTCGCGGAGTAAACGTGATGCTTGAATATCACAATAATCGAGAGGCCAATGAAAAGACTTTTAAAAATGGTTGGTTTCGAAGTGGAGATGAGGGATTTTATGTCAATGATGAGCAAGGACAGCCCTACTTTTTTATTACCGGTCGACTAAAAGAGTTAATTATACGTGGTGGAGTAAATCTGGCGCCCCTTGAAATTGATGAAGTGATTAATAAAGCCCCGGGCGTAAAGGCAGGTATTGCCGTAGGTTTTGAAAATGACTGGTATGGCGAAGAGGTCGGGGCATTTGTGCAGCTTAAAGAGGGGGCAGAAAAAGATGAGGAAGCAATTTTAGAGTTTTGCAGAGCGCACCTGCCTTTTTCTAAATCACCAAAAGTTGTTGTTTTTGGTGATAGAATACCGGTTACCTCAACGGGTAAGTATCAACGCCGAAAGGTAACGCACCATTTTGAGCAGTGGAAAGACACTCAGTTTAGAAAAAGTTAGCAGGTGAATGTCAAAGGATGTGGATAATCTGTAACATCAAATATTCAACCAGCTCCACAATAATACTTGCTCCTCTCTTCGTTATTAATTAAGGTTGAAAAAAGGATCATTTACACCACGGTACAAACGCAGGAGGTCATTATGGCTCATTCACTCAATCTTGATCTTTTTACACATTTTGAATCTGATTTTGAATCCCAACAGTACAAAATATTAGCGGGACTAAAATCAATATCTGATGATTTTCAGATGAACAAAATTTATCCACACCTGAGTCATTTGGTAGAACTCTATAATACGTTGAATGATATTTTAGGTCGATTGCAGGATCTACGGAATGAGTTCCCCAAACGCATCAAAAAGATCGACTTTGTAAATGAGGTTATTGAACACGAAGTGGTCTTTGTGGATGGCTCAGACCTAGGGAAAGTGGAAGATTTGATTGAATGGGGACTGCCATTAATTAAAGCAAAAATTGAGGAAGGGAAAGCCATTTATGAGTTTGTAAGCGATGAAATTAAGCTCGAAGAAGTGGGCATTATCCCTAATTATACAGATGAGGGCTACTTCTTTGTCCCCGATAACGAGGAGTCGATATTACTGCTTTATCAATATGAGCTTACTGTTTTCGAAAGCTCAAAGGATAAATACCGATCACTTAAGACAGCTTTTTTAAAGGGATTAGAACAAGGTGGGGCTTATCGTTCACCGAACGCCATTAAGTTGGATCTGATTGATGAACATAAAGAATTGCCCAACCCGGCTACCTATGCCTTCAATACGGATCTGGATTTCCCATTTCGGGAAACTATTTTTCCCGTTACCAAACGAAAACTGTTACAGCAACTGTATGAGTAGTAAGTCTAAAGTAGAAAGTGTTAAGTAGGTTATTTTAAACTTTTGGCTTACTACTTTCTACCGATCAATAATTGCCAATGTACATCGAGATACGCACACCATTTTTTTATCCTCATTAAAAATTTTGGTCTCCCAAACCTGCGTTTGGCGTCCAATATGAACGGGTTTTGAAATACCGTGGACCACTCCCCCTTTTTGGGCGGCGCGTACATGATTAGCATTTATTTCAACACCCACTGCTGTTTTACCTTCTTTCTCGATATTTAGCCAGGCACCGATAGATGCCAGCGTTTCGGCCAGAGCAACAGAGGCTCCGCCATGGAGCAACCCAAAGGGTTGAATTGTATTTTCGTTGACCGGCATCGTGGCTTTTATTTCATCAGACTTGAAAGAAGTGAATGAAATATCGAGTGCATGGCCCATATTTTTTTCAGAGACCGAAAGAAATTTTTCTACTCGTTTTTCAATATTCGGTTGGATATACATAAATGATTCTGTTACAATTGATTAGTGGGTATGAAGTTAATTATAAAATTGTAAGAAAAAATTTAAATAGACTTTTAAATCATCCACAATCGTTTAAATTATTGGTAAAGAACGTCTTCAACAATTAAATAGCGTATTCTTATGGCTTACGATCCGACTACTATTATTGCTGAGATTGAAAGAGGTATTCATAAGCATGATAAAGATGTGTTCATTTCTACCAAGAGAAATGGGGAATGGGTAGATACGAGCAAGGCTGAATTTCAGGAAAAAGTACGAAATTTGGCAATGGGATTATATGAGCTTGGGGTACGTTCCGGTGATAAGGTAAGTCTACACTCCGAAAACAGTGCTGAATGGGTGATTTGTGATCAGGCCATTCTTTCTCTTGGAGCAGTAAATGTCCCCATTTATACCACCCAACCCGGAGAACAGATAAAATATATTCTCGAGAACTCCGAGACGAAAGTACATATTGTTTCGAACGATGAACTTTTTGCTGATACTAAGCCCATTATCAAAGAAATTACCAATGTTAAAGCGATAATTTCAATTTTTGGATCGAAACATGGTAAGCTCAAAGAGTTTGAAGATATCATGGAAATGGGAGCGAAAAAACATCAGGAAAGCCCTGAGCTTTTTGAGGAGTTGCGATCAAAAGTGAAACCGGATGATCTGGCTTCATTGATATATACTTCTGGAACGACAGGAGATCCCAAAGGCGTAATGCTTTCGCACAATAATATTGCATCAAACCTACTGGCCTCATTGGAGCGCGTTCCTTTTGATGAAACGGTACGCGAGCATGAAAAAATGCTGTCGTATCTTCCACTTTCGCATGTCTTCGAGCGGATGATTACCTATATGTATCTAAGCATGGGATATCCCATTTACTACATCGATGATGTGGATGAGATTCGCGATGATTTAGAATATGTGAAACCCTATTACTTTGCCACAGTACCCCGATTGCTGGAGAAAATCCACACTGGCATAAAGGTCAAAGGACAGGAGATGAGCGGACTCAAAAAGCAACTTTATTACTGGGCCGTAAACAGGGCCGAAGAATATGATCCGGAAAACCCACCGAGCGGATTAGATGCCATTAAGCACAAAATTGCCGATAAGCTCGTATATTCAAAAATTCGAGAGCTATTCGGTGGCAATCTCCTTGGTATGGTGAGCGGTGGTGCGGCTTTGTCACCCAATTTGTTTCGATTTATGAATGCGTTGGGACTCATTTGCATGCAGGGATACGGACTTACCGAAACATCGCCAGTGCTATCAGTTAATGATAAGGATCATATGCGTGTAGGTAGTTCTGGGATGCCACTTTCAAATGTGGATATCAAAATTGCCGATGACGGTGAGATCCTTGCGAAAGGTCCTAATGTGATGGAGGGCTACTACAACAATAAGGAAAAGACAGACGAAGTTTTTACTGATGACGGGTGGTTTATGACAGGTGATGTGGGTAAGCTTGAAGATAATTATCTGTTTATTACAGATCGCAAGAAGTCAGTTTTTAAACTTTCTACCGGAAAATATGTTGCCCCTCAGATTATTGAGAATCTTTTAACTGAAAGTGGGTTTATTGATCAGGCAATGGTAGTTGGTTATCAGCGGAAATTTTGTTCGGCCTTGATTGTTCCCGATTATGGCAATGCAAAAAAATGGCTGAAGGGGCGTGGAAAATCTGTTTCAGATCCCGGAAATGGAGATCCCGAAATTCGGAGGCTCATACAGCGCGAGGTTGATAAAGTGAATAGACAGCTTTCACCTTGGGAGACAGTTAAGAAATTTGTTATGCTGGATACGCCGTTCTCAATTGAATCCGGTGAACTTACGCCAACCCTAAAAGTTAAACGACCGGTTGTAAAAGAACGTTATGAAGGTGAAATAGAGTCGATGTATCAAGATGACGAGCAGAAGGCAGAAGCTGAAAAATAACTACTTAATTTAATTCGGTATCTCTGCGACGTTGCGTGATTAACTTAATAGTCGTAATAAAAAAATCTATACGATAACATTTATGTCCACAAGCAAATACGATATTCAGAAAGTTGCGGTACTTGGGTCGGGAACCATGGGTAGTCAAATTGCTGCACACTGCGTGAACGCGGGATTAGAGGTTTGGCTGCTTGACCTAAAAGATGGAGACAGCGATAATCCCGATCAGCAGGTACTGGATAATATTGAGAAGCTCAAAAAAATGAACCCATCTCCGCTGGGATTACCGGAATATGCTGACCGCATCAAGCCCGGTAACTTCACAGACGATCTGGATATCATAAAAGAAGTTGATTGGGTTTGTGAGGCCATTATTGAAAAGATGGATATCAAAAAGGATATGATGGCAAAGATTGATGATATCAGGACGGAAAGAACCATCGTCAGTTCTAATACATCGGGGCTACCCATTGGGGAGATCAGTGAGGATTGTTCGAAGGAATTAAAAGCGCATTTTCTGGGTACGCACTTTTTCAATCCTCCGCGATATATGAAGTTGTTGGAAGTTATTCCAACCAAATCAACTGCAGACGATGTAGTGGAATATATGTCACGATTCTGTGAACGTGATCTGGGTAAGGGTGTGGTACAGTGCAAGGATACGCCTAACTTCATTGCCAACCGCATCGGTATTTTTTCAATGGCCAGTATCATGCCTCACTTCTTTAACGGGGATTTTCGAGCCGAAGAAATCGACTATTTGCTTGGCACCATTACAGGTTATTCCAAAGCAGCAACGTTTCGAACTGCTGATATGTCTGGACTGGATGTGATTCATCACGTAGCCTCTAATTTGTATCCCGCCATTCCGGATGACGAACGGCGTGAAGTGTTCGATCTACCTGAGTTTTTTGAGCAAATGGTAGAGGAGGGTAAATTCGGCAACAAAGCGGGTGAAGGTTTTTACAAGAAAGTGCGAACGGATTCAGGAAAGGAGTATAAAGTTATTAATCCCGAAACAGGTGAATACGAATCGCAGATTGATCCTGAGTTTGAAAGTGCTAAAGAGGCCAAAAAGAAGTTTAACACGCCTGAAGATCGGCTCAAATTTTTGGTCAACCGAGATACGGAAGTGGGACACTTTTTGTGGAAAGTGCATTGCGATTTATTGTTGTATTCCGCCAATCGAATTCCTGAGATCACTGAATCGGTAGAGTCTATCGATCGTGCAATGAAGTGGGGCTTTAATTGGGAGTTAGGGCCATTTGAGCGTTGGGATGCCATTGGTGTTAGAGAGTCGGTGGATCGTATGCAGGAGGAAGGATTGGATGTGCCGAAAAATGTACTTGATATGCTTAATAGCGGACGCGAACGATTTTACGATAAACAAAAAGGCACAGTTTATAATCTGGGCACCGGAGAAATCGAAAAGCTGAGTCCACCGGCCGAAGGGGCGATCCAGGTTGCAAATCTTAAGGCTGATAATCGTGATGTCTTTATTAACGATAGCGCGGGATTGTATGATCTCGGGGATGGTATTGCTCTTTTTGAGTTCCGTACTAGAAAATACACGCTTGGATTCGAGCTCATTGAGTCGTTGGATAAGGCCTG
>CAYNKF010000034.1:0-12243 GCA_964397705.1 uncultured Balneolaceae bacterium
TGATCCGCGCGCCGGATACTTTGGAATTAGCTACCAGGATTACAGCACGCCGATTAGCGAATCACTAACCAAACGATTTATCACGAAGCACCGCTTGAAAAAGAAAAATCCCGATGCTGAGATGAGTGAACCGGTAGAACCCATTGTTTATTATCTGGATCCCGGAACGCCGGAACCTATTCGGGGGGCCCTGCTCGATGGCGCCCGCTGGTGGAATGAAGCTTTTGAGGCGGCGGGATATAAGGATGCGTTTCGTGTAGAAGTGTTGCCTGATAGTGCGCACCCCATGGATGTGCGCTATAATATGATTAACTGGGTACATCGTTCTACGCGCGGTTGGTCATACGGTACATCAGTCGTAGATCCACGAACGGGAGAAATCATCAAAGGTCATGTACTTCTTGGATCGCTTCGCGTACGGCAGGATTATCTGATTGCTGAAGGATTATTATCCCCATATAAAGAGGGTATGACTTATGATGAAAATAATCCGATGCTGGATATGGCACTTGCTCGTATCCGTCAGCTCTCTGCACACGAAATTGGTCACACGATTGGATTAGCCCATAACTTTGCGGCAAGTACAAATAACCGTGCTTCGGTAATGGATTATCCGGCGCCCAAAGTAAGGATTACCAAAGACAGCACACTTGATTTATCTGATGCTTATGATACAGGCATTGGAGAATGGGACAAGGTATCCGTGAAATATGGTTATAAGGACGTGTCGAACTTGCCAAGTGAAGAGGCGGCCTTAGACAATGTGATTGAAGAGGCTATCGATGAAGGATTACTGTACATATCGGATGCGGATGCACGTCCGGCTGGAGGAGCGCATCCCAAAGCCCATTTATGGGATAATGGCAAAGATGCAGTGACTCAACTTCATCATATAATGGATGTTAGGGAGATTGCATTGGAGAACTTTTCGGAGACGAATATTCCCAAGGCTATGCCTATGGCAGAGCTGGAAGATGTCTTAGTACCCATTTATTTGTACCATCGCTATCAGATTGATGGTACGGTTAAGTTAATAGGCGGACAGAATTACAGCTACAATTTACGAGGAGATGATCAGCCGGGTCCAGAACCCGTGCCGGATTCTACACAACGTGCAGCTTTGGATGCCATGTTGCAAACATTATCTACTGAAAAATTAACTATGCCTGAGCGCATCATAGAGTTGATTCCGCCCCGTCCTATTGGCTATTATGATTCACGGGAATTGTTTAATAGTCATACCGATCCGACCTTTGATCCGATTGGTGCAGCTGAAACAGCGGCTGCAATGTCATCCAAATTGTTATTCAACACTGAACGGGCTGCACGATTAGTAAGCGCTGAAGCTCGTAATGCTGATAACTTGGGGCTTGGTGATATGCTTGATACCGTAATTGATCAAACGTGGAAAAAACCTGTTGAAAAGGGCTATGAAGGAGCGGTACAGAATACGATTAACCATGTGGTGTTGTATCAGATGATGAATTTGGCTGCGGATGAAAATGCTTCATCGCCAGTACGTGCAGTGACTAATTTCAAGCTTGAAGCGCTTCGGGAATGGATGCGAAATGAAGCAGAGAACAGGGCCGAAAATGAACAGAGAATCGCTTCCCTGCTTTATGGCTATCGAACATTGCAACAATTTAAGGACAAAGGAGAGATGTTTATGCCAACAGAGCCCTTGAGTCCGCCTCCGGGTTCTCCTATTGGCAGTAATATGGAAACATTTATGCAATGCAGTTTTCGTAGATGATTGAACCGAACGAGCTCCTTAATGCCTATGCCAACGGAATATTCCCAATGGCCGATTCTCGGGATGATGAGGAGGCTAAATGGTATACCTCAAGGCGACGTGGGATAATACCGCTGGATGAATTTCATGTCTCCTCCAACGTGCAGCGGATCGTTCGGAATAACCATTACCACATCAAGTTTGATTATAACTTTCGCCAGGTGATGGAAGCTTGTGCCGATCGCGATTCAACATGGATATCACATCAGATTATTGAATCGTACTGTCAGTTACATGAATTGGGGCATGCCCATTCCGTGAGTGTGTACAATAAAGATTGGGAGCTTGTGGGTGGACAGTATGGGGTGTCGCTGGGAGCAGCCTTTTTTGGAGAGTCGCTTTTTGGCTGGGATAAAGAAGCTTCTAAGGTAGCTTTGTATTGGACACATCAGGCACTAAAGCAAGGGGGCTTCGAGCTTTGGGATACACAATTTTGGACCGAACATCTGGATCAGTTTGGTTGTATAGAAATATCGGCTGAGGAATATGAGAAGCGACTTAAATCAGCTCTTAAGAAAGAGGCTGAGTTTGAACCTGTCAAAACAAAAAATTAACCTCCCCCCATAACCTTGAACATCCTGAGGGTTTAAGAAAGAATAGCCAGAATTATGCTTTCAAAGAAGCAGCCTCATGCACTTCACGAATTTTTGTTTTGATTCCTTCCGGATCGAGGCCCACTTCGGCGTGAAGCTCTTCTTGTGTGCCGTGTTCTACAATGCGATCGGGAACACCCATAATGGTCGTTGGAATATGGTGGGGTTTATCTGCAAGGTATTCGGTAACAGCACTACCAAATCCGCCCAGCTTAGTACCATCTTCTATTGTGATTATACGCTCGTAGGTATGACAGATTTCGTCAATTAGATCCGTATCAAGCGGTTTGGCAAACCGCATGTTAAAGTGTCCCACCTTAATGCCTTCTTTGGCCAGATCATCAGCCGCTTCCATTACGTAGTTACCAAAGGGACCAAAACTCAAAATAGCAACTTCATCCCCGTCGCGCAGTTTTTGTCCTTTTCCGATTTCCATATCCTTAAACCCTTCGGGATAATCCATGCCGGTTGCTCGTCCGCGTGGATAGCGAATTGCCCAGGCACACTCATCATATTTTGATGCGGTGTACATCATATCACGTAGTTCCTCCTCATTCATCGGAGAAGAAACGATCATGTTTGGTACGCTGCGCAGGTAGGAAATGTCATACAATCCGTGATGTGTGGGTCCGTCAGCACCTACCAATCCTGCTCGGTCAATACAAAAGACAACGGGTAATTTTTGAATGGCTACATCATGAATTACCTGGTCATAGGCCCGTTGGAGGAAAGTTGAGTAAATAGCAGCAAATGCCTTTTTGCCTTCCGCTGCCAATCCGGCGGCAAAAGTAATAGAGTGCTGCTCTGCTATACCCACATCAAACGCACGGTCGGGATATTTATTCATCAGCGGCCACAAGCTTGATCCACTGGGCATGGCCGGTGTGATGCCTACGATGTCCTCATCTTCATCAGCAAGCTCGACGACCGCTTCACCAAAAACGTGCTGGTATTTTGGGGGTTTGGGATCGGTATCGGGATCAATCTGCTTACCGGTAATTTTATCAAAGGGACTGCTTTGCGCATGCCACTTGGTCTGCTCGCGCTCAGCAGGCGCAAATCCTTTTCCTTTCACAGTGACGGCATGCAAAAGCTTTGGGCCTGGGATATCTTTTAAATCTTCCAAATGTCGACGCATGGCATCCACATTGTGTCCGTCAACAGGTCCATAGTATTTAAAACCCAACGCCTGGAATAACCCGCCGGGTGTAATAGCTGTAGAGATAGCTTTTTCAAGGCGGGATGCGACATTACGCATCTTTTCGCCGGCCGATTTAAAATGACCGAGCATATCATAAATCTCATCCCGCAGCTTATTAAATGTCTTGCTGGTGGTAATATCCGTTAAGTACTCTTTCATTGCCCCTACATTGGGGTCGATTGACATATTATTATCGTTAAGGATGACCAGAATATCGGAATTCATGACGCCCGCATTATTCATCGCTTCGTATGCAAGGCCGCCAGTCATAGCGCCATCACCAATTACGGAAACTACTTTTTTATCGGATTGTTCAAGGTCTCGGGCAACAGCCATGCCTAAACCTGCAGATATTGAAGTACTTGAATGGCCTACACCAAAAGTATCATATTTGCTCTCACTGCGCTTTGGAAACCCCGAAAGCCCGCCATATTTGCGGTTGGTATGGAAGTTGTCGCGTCGACCTGTAAGGATTTTATGACCGTATGCTTGATGACCAACATCCCAAAGCAATAAATCGTCAGGAGTATCATATACATAATGTAGAGCTACTGTCATCTCGACGACGCCCAAACTGGCTCCGAAGTGGCCACCATGAATAGATACAATATCAACAATAAAATCCCGGAGCTCGTCACATACATCTACAAGCTGTTCGGGATCCAATTTTTTTAGATCATCGGGCGAATCAATTTCTGCTAAAAGAGGACCAGGGGTTACATTTTCAAATTCCATACGTGGTTATTCTTTTTCGTTGTCATCGTTATGTTGATCCGCTACTTTCTTGATGCGTAATTCGGCTTCTTCAAGGGTTTCTGTGCAAATTTTAGATAGCTTAATTCCTTCTTCGTAGAGATCAATGGACTTTTCCAGTGAAATAGACTCGTCTTCAAGTTGATTTACGATGTCTTCCAGTCTTTTTAAAGCCTCTTCGAAGCTTGGTCGTTCCTTTTTGGACATAAAATATTACTTAAAGATAAATAGATGCTTCCTCAAACCATATAAATAAAAAGTTTTAGTGGTCAGATTCCAACTCTTTTCTTGTATGGCAGCAGTATGAATTCAGTATTAAGGTTCTGAGAGGACCTGATGGCTATAGATAGCTTTCCCATCGGAATAAAACTGCAGTGCCCCTTCCAAGCTGGTAAAATAGAGGGATGGAATATGTTTATGTAATTGCTTAGATGCATGGCGATGCGGATGTCCAAAGCGGTTATGTTTTGCCAACGAGACAACACCTATTTGAGGGGAAGTTGACTCAAGGAAAGAAGAACCGGAACTGGTCTTACTACCGTGATGGCCAACTTTAAGGAAGTCAGTATCCATCATTTTAGGATAATGTGTCAAGAGGTTCTCTTCCTGTGTATGTTCAGCATCACCCATAAAAAGGAATTCGGTATCTCCATAAATGAGTTCTAAAACCAGCGAGCGATTGTTGATATTTGATTGCGAGACAGATTCCTCTGGACCATAAACAAACAATTGTATCGCGGGATCTATTGAAATTTTATCACCGGCCTTTAGAGGCTTAATGGGAATATTATATTCAATGGCTTTCTTGGTATACGTTTTAAAAAGTTGGGAATCATACTCTGTGCCCGAATTATAAATCGTATCTACTGGGATGGAATTAATGATTTCGAGAATGCCACCGATATGGTCTGCGTGGGGATGAGACAGAAAAACGCCGTCCAATCTATTGATTCCTTTCTTTTTTAGGTGGGGTATGATAATATATTTTGCACTATTGTAATCGGGTTGCCAGCGGCCAACATCTATCAGAAAATGCTTTTTGTTTGGAGTAGTGACGAGTGCCGCATCACCCTGACCTACATCAAAGAACGTAAGGTTTAACGTAGCTGGAGAAAGTTTTTCTATGACCTTGGATCCCTGATGAAGGCAGCTGACCAATAGAAGTAGGGCTAAAAATTTCCAACGAAGTTTAGGGATGGGAAGGGAGGCGATTAAAAAGATGATAGCAATCCATATACCGAAAAATAGCAGACTGTCAATATGAACTTGAACCCAGCTCCATGGGAGGTTAGCTGCAAACGCAACAAGTTCGTGTAGCCATTGCAAAAATATATCTACAGGATAATTTAGTGTCTGTGCAAGATCTGGAGCAAAAGGTGTTAGTATAAGTAAGGCGAGACCACAAGGAACGGCAACACCCAGAAAGGGAATAACAAAAGCATTAGCTAAGGGGCCAACCAGAGAGAATTCGCCGAAGTAATAGGCAAGCAGTGGAAAAAGGCCAACTTGAACGATAAATGAAATAACGATAATCATGATGGGCTTACCATACCAGCGGAATCGGATCCAAGCGGGTAGCCGGCGCTGAATAACGGGGGCGGTTAGTAGAATAATGTAAACGGCTCCGAAAGAGAGTTGGAATCCGATGGAAAACAGATCTGATGGATTAATTAATAAAATAATTAAAGCGGCAACGGCAGTGAGGTTTTTAGAGTCGCGGACCTTATGAAACAGCTTGCCATATGCCAATAGTGTTCCTACTAATGAAGCTCGCGTTACAGAGGGAGAAAAATTAGTAAGCCCGGCGTAAAGGAATAGCGTGATAATAAGAAGGGTAATTCCTATTTGTTTTCCATATTTGAGTGTCCAGAAGAAGGGAATTACCAGCCAGAATGGAAACAATAAAAATCCTACATGTAGGCCAGATACGGCCATAATATGGGAGAGTCCGGCTCGGGAAAAAGAAATCTTCTGTTCTCGTTCCAGCTCGTTTTTATAGCCAATTAACAATGCTTTGGCCAGAGAAGAGCTTTGATCACTGAAGTTGGTATCAATGGCATTGAGTACGTGTTTTCTGAAAAAGCTCCACCGCCAGATGTTGTGTATGGAAGTGATTGAGATGATTTGCTGTATGCCTACTTGGCTATATATGCCTTGAGAGGCAAGATACTGCTTGTAGTTGAATTGGGATGGATTTCGTTTTTCCTCGAGTGGATATACAGTAGCCTTGAATGTAATCCTGTTCCCCAGCTTTAAGTCAGCAGGGATATGATGGTCTGCAGGATTAAGTACGGCACGTAATTTTAATGATTTGTCCCATACAAGATCATCCGGGAAGAGGGTGGTATCTATATCAACATCAAGCTGAAACTTACCGGTACTCGTTTGCTTGATCTGTTGGATGCTTCCGCTAAATGTAAGTTCTTCCCAGGTGTAGGTATTAATAACCTGGGCTTCATGGGGGAGATCACGGTAATCCCAAAAAGAATGCCAGGTACCGCCAAAACTGATGATCATTCCTAAATAAGACACAATAAGGATGCTATAAACTCGACTATTCAAGGATTTTCGATAACTGATTTCTGTAATCAGATACCCTATAGCAGCGATTCCGAACATAAGGATCCAAAATGGTAGGAAAGGATCAGCTTGATAATCCACAATGATTCCCGCTGCAAAAAGTAATGCTATCCTGACTGCAGGATAAGAAGCAAAAGGGAATTGATATGTTTGATGACTGCTCATATTAGTATGACCGATAAGTAAGCTAAACCTTACATCTATTAAATATTGTTACAACTAGTTGGGTCACTTTGAAATGAGGTCAGCGGTGCTTATAATTTTGCAACCGTGAAATAATAACTAAAGGATATATTGATATGGGATTAGGGAAAAAGTTTATTGGCCTTTTGGCTGTATTGATTGTAGTTGGATGTACGCAGTCTGATGCGCAGCAAGAAAACAAACAGAAAGAATGGGCACTGGCGTTACATGGAGGAGCGGGCGCTATTTCTGAGGATCGTCCTGATTCCGTGAAACAGGCTTATTTTGATGATTTGGATGAAGCCTTGACTATTGGAGAAGATATTTTGTCTAACGGAGGGTCTGCAGAAGATGCCGTGGAAAAGGTGATTAATTATTTAGAGGATAATCCCCGTTTTAATGCCGGGAAAGGCGCTGTTTTTACCCATGACGGGGAACATGAACTGGATGCTGCATTTATGGTTGGAAATACGCGCGAAGCCGGAACAGTTACAGGAGTTAAAACCGTAAAGAATCCTATTTCCCTTGCTCGCAAGGTGATGGAAACTTCTGAACATGTAATGTTTGCTACCGAAGGAGCCGAACGATATGCTGACAAGGTAGGTGTTGAACGAGTAGATCAGGATTATTTCTATACGGAATCACGATATAAAGCTTTGCAGCGGGCTTTGGAACGAGAGAAAGAAGAAGGCAAACAGTCGAGCCTTATTCCCAAAGAAGATAAAACAGCACTGTATGCAGATGGGGAAAAATTCGGTACGGTCGGTTGTGTAGCTGTTGATAAGAGTGGACAAATTGTTGCCGGGACTTCTACAGGAGGTATGACAAATAAGAAGTTTGGTCGTGTTGGTGATGTACCTATAATCGGTAGCGGTACCTATGCGAGTGATGTCGTAGCCGTTTCAATGACGGGTTGGGGCGAAAAAATTATGCGAGCTGTGTCCGGACATACGGTAAGCGCATACATGAAGTATAAGCCTGCAACGTTAGAGGAAGCCGGAGATTATTTACTTCAGGATGTTCTAAATCCCGGAGAAGCTGGAATGATTGCAGTAGATAAATATGGCAATATCTATATGGATATGAATACAAATGGGATGTTCCGTGGAAGTTCCGATTCGGAGGGAAATCGGGAAGTGGCCATTTGGGATTAGATTTTCGAAGTGACGAAGTGTCTGGGTGTGGAAATGTTGAAGTGCTATAACTTTAATACTCCACTCCTATTGCACTTCAGTACTTTATTAAATTCCATTGTGAAATTTCTCGCGCAACTCTTGAATGTAAATGCCAATATCATTTCGGAGTGAAAAAAGCTGTTCGTGAAAGTAAAAGTACTGTTTTTTGTTGATATAAGAGCTTCCTTTGAGGTCACGCTGTAAAATCATAAGTGCGTCATTAGAACAATACAGGGCTTTTTTGGTGTAGGCGATATTTCCACCCAGAAAATCCCGGTCAAAACCAAAGCTGTATCCGCCGGCAATTTTTGCTCCAATTTTTAAGATATTACCGATAAATTCATTGAAATCGGGAGTAATATTCTTGGGATTAATACTTTCAGCCCACTGTAATACAGCTGCAGCTAACGTACGGGAAGTATTATATATAAAAAGGGTATCTATAGATCCCATGTTTGACATTGCAAAATCGTCACTGAGTGCTTTCCACTCTTCGCCAGCATCAAAGTCATCTTCTTCATCTTCGAAAAAGAAATCGTCCTCAAATTCGTCAAACAAAAAATCTTCCCATTCTTCTTCCCCGTCTTCATCATCGATCTCTTCATCATCTTCGCCCGGAAAATAGGCTTCATCAATGAGCAGTTCTTCCTCAATGAAAGCGTCCACAGCATCAAACTCGTCTGAGCTTTCCTGTAGAAGCTTGAGCCACCGGGGAATATTGCCGGAGTGTTCGGGAATGATGAACTTTCTTAGACGGGAATTTTTTCGTTCGATTTCATTCAGGTGAGATTCCCATTGATGTTCATCCCAAATATCATCATTAAAATCACCGTTGAACATATGATTAGGATTGGGTGATGTGGTTTTATTACTCGCTTCTATGCTCTTAATAAAAAAGCGTCTGTAAATTAACGCTTTTCGAATAAAGATTGATATAAATTTTTATTTATCCCTGTAAATTTTTCGTAGGCAAAGCTGTCAGGTTATTAATTTTGGGCGTTGAACTGGATTGGAATAGTTACAAACATATTAACAGCTTCACCATTGCGTTTACCCGGCACGAATTTGACGGCATAGATTGCTTCTCGAGCCGCTTTTATATACTGAGGATATTTATCTTTGTGGAATGAAACTTTTGTTACGTTTCCCTTGCTGTTAACCAATACATTGGCTTCCAGCGTAATGTTTAATGACTGTTGGGAACTATTTGAGGGATAGCGTAACTGCTGGTAAAGAGCTTCTAATCCACCAATAATAGCAGGAGTGGTTTCTGTTACTACTTTTAAATTCTCTTTGGTTACTTCCGGTGCCGGCTTTGTTTTATCAGTGGTACTACAGCTTAAAAGTAGAAGTGAAAACCCAAACAGAAAAATGCGGCTGCAGGAAAATAACATTTGAACTGGATGGTTTGATTGGGATGTTAAAGTTGTTGTAGTACACCGGTGATTACTTCAGTCATGTCTGGTTCGGCTTCACCGGCAGCTTTCAATACCTTTTCAATATCGACAGGCTCAAGAGCATCGGGGAAACATTCGTCTGTAATCACCGAAATGCCCAGTACATCCATCCCCATATGAACGGCTGCAATCACTTCAGGAACGGTGCTCATGCCGACCACATCAGCGCCGATATTTCGGAGAAATCGATATTCGGCTTTTGTTTCCATCGTTGGTCCGCTAAGGGCCAAATAAACTCCCTCGTGCATTTTAATGCCTTTTTCGAGGGCAACGTTTTCGGCTACTTTTCGCAGCTTTTTTGTGTAGGGATCGCTCATGTCAGGAAAGCGAGGTCCAAGCTCATCATCGTTGGGGCCGATTAACGGATTGTCCCCAAACATATTAATATGATCATTAATCAACATGATGTCCCCGCGAGAGTAATTGGGATTCATGCCGCCGCAGGCGTTACTGACGATGAGGGTTTGGGCCCCCATGGCATTGAGTACCCGAGGAGGGAAGGCGATCTCCTGCATGGTATAGCCTTCGTAATAATGAAAACGTCCCTGCATGGCCACAACCTTTTTACCGCTAAGTGATCCAAAAAGAAGTTTTCCTGCATGGCCTTCCACTGTTGAATCAGGAAAGTGTGGAATATCAGAATAGGAAATACTGTCAACAACATCGATCTCATCGGCCAGGCGACCAAGACCGGTTCCGAGGATAATTAAGTAGTCCGGTTGTTCATCGGTTTGTTTTTTTAGGAAGGATAGGGCTTCTTCGCGTTTTTTTCGGAACTCTTCAACAGTATCTTTTTGCATAAATGCAATTAGCTTAATGGTTCAAATAAGAGACAGAAAATATAAAAAGCCTGTGTAGATAGGAAATCACATTTACCCAAAGAACTTACTAGGCACTATATGATAAGTATTCAAAAAGTTAGTCGAGCTCGTCAATTAAATCATCAATATTTTCACTGCCGGGGGGCATGTTCTGGCCTTCATCATCGAGCTGGTTTTCATCTTCATCAAATAGAGCTTTGCTGCGACGCTTGGCTTGTTTGCTTAATTTTTCAGAAAATTCATCATCTTCGGCGGGCAAATCAAAAAGATGAGCTTCATCCTTGGAAAATTGTTCCAGCGATTCTTGAGCCATTTCCAAGTAAGAACGGATACCACCAATAATCTCTTTGCGCCGGTCAAGCAGCCGGATGATACTCTGCCGTACCTGTTGGCGCTGTTGCGTAGCTTCGCGAATAATAGATTCAGCCTCCATTTCAGCTTTTTCAATTTTGTTTCGGGCATCTTTACGCGCCCCGGTTAGCTTTTGCTCTGCTGATTCTTTTGCCGTTTGCAGGGTTTCGTGAAGGGCCTCTTCAACGCGCTCGTAATGCTTGAGCTTTTCTTCCAGCTCGTCGATACGTTTTTCGAGCTCACGGTTTTTTGCCACCATATGTTCCCACTCATTCGACATTAGATTAAGAAATGCTTGCACTTCATCTTTGTCGTAGCCACGCAGCGACTTATCAAATTCCTGCTGTTTTATTTCAAGAGCTGTTAATTTCATAGTATATATGAGCTATCTGTCAAATAAAGTGGTTAGTTTAACATGCTATTCCCGCAGCATGTTCCGTAAATTGTTTTTATTATTATCAGTCGATTCCGACTCTTCCGATACGTTATCAGAATCATCAAACTCTATACTTTCCTTTGGGGCTTCAATTTGGTTTGGTGATTCTTCATGTGGTACGTTTTCCATGGAATCATCATCAGCAATTATTGCTTCCAGATTTTGGATTCGGCGTTGTGTATCTTTTTTATGTTCCATAAAGGCACGAGCCAGGCGGTTGAATTGCTCTTCGGGAATGGAGCTGTTGTTTCGCTCGATCCACTTTTTAGCTAAGCTAATAAGCATGGGGATAGTAATCATGCCAAGGATTGATCCAAAAACAATTGCTACAATTAAAGCATCTCCACTCATGATTTGTCACTTTTTTTATTTGCAAGATTAGAAACTTCCTTCTTGTTCTCTTTAACAGAGGACGATTCATCAATTTCAATCTCTTCCATACCACGTCCTGCCCCGGTAGAAAAATCATCAGGTTCACCGGCAGCGATTGCTTCAAGGTTTTCGATACGACCTTTTAAGGAATTGACTAACTTCCGAAGATCTTCGACCTCTTCCTCATTCTGTCGACTTTTATTCATCATCGTCATCTTATTTTTTTGATACTCGATGATAAATCCCCCAATGATTGCCACTAGCGGTATAAGTACCCAGATCCATGCTGCCATAATAAGCGTTATTTTAGTTAACCTATTGTAATGTACTAAATCTCAATAAGATTGAAAGGTTTTATAACGATATTTTTACTTAGTAGTTACGTTCGCCAAATATAGCGCGCCCCACCCTCAACATAGTAGAACCTTCCTGTATGGCAATTTCCAGATCATTTGTCATACCCATCGAAAGTTCATCAAGCTGTACATTTTCAGATTCATAATTGCGATGTTCATCACGAATATCTTTG
>CAYNKF010000035.1:0-11946 GCA_964397705.1 uncultured Balneolaceae bacterium
TCGCGTAACAGGCAATCTCGAGGGATTTTCACCGCACTCCAAGATAATTCACATCGATATTGACCCAACCAACATTGGCAAAAATGTAGAAGCTAACATTCCTATTGTCGGAGATGTCAAACAAGTACTCCCGGCAATTGACGAGCAAATGGAATCACCAAATACCGACGCTTGGTGGCAAAAAATTTCGAACTGGAAAGAAGAACACCCCATGACAGTTGCCAAATCAAAGGATAGCATTAAGCCACAACATATGGTGGAGGCAATATCTGATGCCACAAATGGTGAGGCTATCGTAGTCACCGATGTGGGCCAGCATCAAATGTGGGCCGCCCAGCATTACACCTTTAATCATCCGCGGTCTTTTCTTTCCTCCGGGGGACTCGGGACTATGGGTTATGGGTTACCTGCAGCTATGGGGGCAGCATTAGCTAATCGTGATCAACCCGTTGTTTGTATCACGGGGGATGGTGGGTTTCAGATGACAACCTATGAGCTGGCCACGGCAGTTGAGCACCAACTCCCCTTGAAGATTGCCATCATGAATAATGAGTGCCTGGGCATGGTTCGCCAGTGGCAGGAACTGTTCTATGAAGAGCGATATAGCCACTCTATCCTCAAAAAAAGCAATCCTGATTTTGTAAAACTTGCTGAAAGCTATGGAGCCGCCGGATTCAGAGCGACCAATGCCAAAGAGATGGACGAGATCTTAAATAAAGCAATGTCCATTAACGACCGCCCGGTCGTGATGGACTTTCAGGTGGAAGAACATGAAAATTGCTATCCGATGGTTCCTGCCGGAGCCGCTTTAAACGAAATGGTATTAGGTGACCAATAATGAGCACACAAAACGAAACACAAAAGAAAGCAGATAAGCACACCCTTTCGGTTGTTGTGAAATACAACCTTAATGCCCTATCCCGTATCATCGGGATTTTCAGCAGTAAAGGATTCGAGATCGACAGCATTAGCTTCGGCTCGGGCAAAGAGTCCGGACAGGCGCGCATCACCATTACTACGCACGGGGATGAGCAGATTATCGAACAGATAACCAAGCAATTGCACAAAATTATCGATGTCGTAACGGTCTCCGACCTAACCTATGATAGTTTTGTAGAGCGCGAATTAGCACTGATTAAGGTAAAAGCCGACAGCGTGGCCCGATCTGAAATCATGCAAATTACTGAGGTATTCCGTGCTAAGATTATCGATATCAGTCCCGAACGACTAGCCATTGAAATAACCGGCAACGCCGACAAAATCAACGCCTTCATCGGCATGGTTCGCCCATTCGGTATTATCGAATTGGCACGGACCGGAAGTGTGGCACTCAAACGAGAATTCGAAGGATCAGTTTAAATCAAATAATTAACACTACAATCAATATGGAAGCGAAAACTTATTATAACGACGATGCAGACCTTCAATTTCTAACTGACAAAACGGTGGCCATTCTTGGTTACGGTAGCCAAGGCCATGCTCACGCATTGAATCTAAAAGACAGTGGCATAAATGTAGTCGTGGGACTGCGGGACGGAAGCTCATCACGAGCAGAAGCCAAGAAGGAAGGGCTTGAAGTTGTCTCACCAGCCGATGCAGCTAAACGCGGCGATATTGTGATGGTGCTTATTCCCGATCAGTACCAGGCCGATGTTTATGAAAATGCGATCAAGCCGAACCTCTCAGAAGGAAACGTGCTGGCTTTTGCCCATGGATTTAATATCCATTTCGATCAGATTCAGCCTCCGTCTGAAGTAGATGTATTCATGATTGCTCCCAAAAGTCCGGGACACCTTGTACGACGAGTATATAAAAAAGGATCGGGCGTGCCTTGTTTGGTCGCCGTAGATCAGGACTATACCGGCACTGCCAAAGACACTGCCCTGGCCTACGCTAAAGCCATTGGTGGAACGCGTGCAGGTGTTATCGAAACTACGTTTAAAGAGGAAACAGAAACCGATCTTTTCGGAGAACAAGCTATCCTCTGCGGTGGTGTTTCGGAGATGGTGAAGCAAGGTTTTGAGGTGCTCACCGAAGCCGGATATCAACCTGAAATAGCCTACTTCGAATGCCTGCACGAGCTCAAGCTTATTGTAGACCTGATGTATGAAGGGGGCATTGAGCGCATGTACTACTCCGTCAGCGATACAGCCGAATATGGTGGTCTTACCCGCGGAGCAGATGTGGTGGATGAGGTCAACAAGAAGCGTATGAAAGAAGTGCTGAACCAAGTACAAGACGGCACCTTTGCCAAAGAATGGATGAAAGAAAACAACGATGGCATACCAAAACTCAAAAAGTTGCGAAGTGAACTTGGCGATCACCAGATTGAGCAAGTGGGCAAACAGCTACGCTCCATGATGGAAGGAATATTAGAAGAAGAGGAAGAAGTAGAAGAGGCTGCAGAATAATGGATCAGAACGTTCACATATTTGATACCACGCTTAGGGACGGTACGCAGGGCGAAAAGATAGCCTTTTCTGCCAGGGACAAACTGCGCATTGCTCAGCGCCTCGACCGCTTTGGGATCGACTATATCGAGGGCGGCTGGCCGGGATCGAATCCCAAAGATATGCAGTTTTTTGAGCTGGCCCGCGAGCACAGCTTCGATCATGCAAAGATCGTTGCATTTGGCAGCACGTGTCGTGCCGAAACTGATCCGGCTAATGACAGCAATATTCAAATGCTGATCGAAGCCAGCACTCCGACGGTATCCATTTTCGGGAAGAGTTGGATCCTCCATGTTCAAGAGGCCTTAAAAACGGACCGTGAAGAAAATATCAGAATGATCCACGATTCGGTAGCCTATCTCAAAAATCATGACAAAGAAGTGATTTATGATGCTGAGCACTTTTTTGATGGCTACAAGGCAAATCCTAATTATGCACTTGAGACCCTTAAAGCAGCAGAAACGGCCGGTGCCGATACCCTCGTACTCTGCGATACCAATGGGGGTACCTTGCCCTCAGAGATCTCTAAGATCGTCCGGGAAGCGCAAAAACATGTGGATTCCCAAATCGGCATCCATGCACATAACGATTGTGAACTCGGCGTAGCCAACTCGCTTGCAGCTATAAATGCTGGTTGCGGTCATGTTCAGGGAACCGTTAACGGATACGGTGAGCGCTGCGGAAATGCGAATCTCTGTTCGGTAATTCCCAACCTACAGTTAAAACAAAACTACAAGTGTGTGCCGGAACAAAAACTAAAAGAGCTCTCTTCCCTGTCCCATTTTGTGAGCGAAATCGCCAACCTTAACCCTGATAACCGGCAGGCATTTGTTGGCCAGAGTGCTTTTGCCCACAAAGGTGGAATCCATGTGAACGCGGTTATGAAAAATGAGGAAACCTACGAACATATTATACCCGAAAAGGTCGGCAACAGACGACGCGTGCTGATCTCTGATCTCTCAGGAAAGAGTAACATCCGATATAAATCTGAGCAGTTGGGTATTGATCTGGATGAAGAAAGTGAAGAAATACCCGGGATTGTTGACAAGCTCAAACATCTTGAAAATGACGGATACCAGTTTGAGGCCGCCGAGGCCTCCTTTGAACTCTTAGTTCAGAAGATGAAAAACCAATGGCAAGATTTCTTCTCGCTGGAAGGCTTTCGGATCATTGTGGAAAAAAATATTTCGGGCAGTTCCCGAACAGAAGCCACCATTCGTCTCTCTGTTAACGGTCAGGTAGAACACTGTGCCGCTGAAGGAAGCGGACCAGTTCACGCGCTGGATCAAGCGCTTCGCAAAGCGATGCATCGCTTTTATCCTGAAATCACCGATATGCACTTAAAAGATTACAAAGTGCGAGTCCTAAATCAAAAAGAAGGTACCGACGCGCAGGTGCGTGTTCTTATCGATTCGGCAAAGGATGAAGAATCCTGGACTACGGTAGGCGTCTCACGTAACATCATTGATGCCAGCTGGGAAGCCCTATCAGACAGTTTTAGCTACTATTTAGCTAATAAACATCAAAATATTCACAATAAAAAAGCAATCCAATACCATGCTAGACCTACTAATGTCTCCGCTTCTAGGCAGTCTCTTGACTGCATTAAAACTCAACAATGAACTGTATAATCATCAGAAAATCATTGTACGAAAATCGACAAAAAATCCACCAGGTCTTTAATCATGGACAATCATATTAAAATTTTTGACACTACGCTCCGCGACGGCGAACAATCTCCCGGATTCAGCATGAACCAGGATGATAAGCTCCGACTCGCTCTCCAGCTTGAACGCTTACAAGTTGATGTCATCGAAGCCGGCTTCCCTATTGCCTCTGAAGGTGATTACAATACGGTGCGGGCTATCAGCAAGAACATCCAACACAGTACAGTGGCGGCCTTATGCCGTACTAAACAAAAAGATATCGACCGGGCAGCCGCCGCTATTGAACTGGCTGCAAAGCCGCGAATACATACCTTTATTGCCACCTCTGACATTCATATGGAGCACAAGCTGAAAAAGAATCGCGACGAAGTACTGGAAGATGCGGTACAGGCTGTAGAGCACGCCACCAAATTCTGTAAAGAAGTTGAATTCTCTGCAGAAGACGCTTCTCGAAGCGATCCTCAATTTTTATACCAGATATTTGAAGCGGTAATCAACGCCGGGGCTCAGATTATTAACGTCCCCGATACGGTAGGCTATGCCATGCCTTGGGAGTTTGGCACATTGATCAGAAATATTCGCAAAAATGTCTCCAACATAGAACAGGCAACGCTGAGCGTACACTGCCATAATGATCTTGGGGTCGGAGTGGCCAACTCATTAATGGCTATTCGTAACGGCGCCGAACAGGTAGAATGCACCATTAACGGCATCGGCGAACGCGCCGGTAATGCTTCTCTTGAAGAAATCGTAATGTCCATTGCAACACGAGATATAAATCGAGAAACCAATATTCAAACCGAGCAGTTGGTACCCTCGAGTAAGTTGTTGACCTCAGTCACGGGTCACAATGTGCAGCCTAATAAAGCAATTGTTGGAGATAATGCCTTTGCGCACGAAGCAGGTATCCACCAGCACGGTGTACTGAATAACCCGATGACCTACGAAATTATGACGCCCAAATCAGTGGGACTTGAAAGCAACAAAATCGTCCTTGGTAAACACTCCGGACGTTTTGCTCTGAACCGAAAACTCCAAAAGATGGGCTATAACCTTGGCAAAGAAGAGCTGAATCAAGTTTACCTAGAATTTACAAGAGTGGCCGATGAGCAAAAACGAGTGAAAGAAAATGACCTACTCAACCTCATCAGCCAAACATTGCCACAAAAAAATATTTCCGTTGACAGTGCCATGACGGGCTGAATCAACACCAAATTTAGGGAGTACAGCTCCCTGACAGCTACTAGAATAACATATTAAATCAAAAACATCTTAAATATAGAGTATTATGGGAATGACCCTCACGGAAAAAATTTTAGCAAATCACAGCGAGAAATCATCCGTTGAGCCGGGTGAAAGCGTCTGGGTTGATGTAGATGTACTTATGACCCATGACGTCTGCGGGCCGCCCTCCATCTCAATCTTCAGAGATGAGTTTGGCGAAGATGCCCGTGTCTGGGATAAAGAGAAACTCATTATCATCCCCGATCACTATATTTTTACAGAAGATAAATATGCCAACCGTAATGTGGATGTCCTGCGAGCTTTTGCCGCTGATCAAGATCTACCCTATTTCTACGACGTAGGTTCCGATGAATACAAAGGGGTCTGCCATATCGCGCTCCCCGAAGAAGGATTCACGCGTCCCGGCGAAGTATTGTTCGGTACCGATTCCCATACCTGTACAGCAGGTGCATTTGGTCAGTTTGCCACTGGTATTGGCAATACGGATGCTGCCTTCATAATGGGTACCGGCCAGCTCTGGGTTAAAGTGCCTGAAACAATGCGTTTTCATTTCAACGGTACTTCCATGCCACCCTACCTGATGGCGAAAGATATCATCCTGCAAATTATTGGGGATATCGGCGTCGATGGCGCCACCTATCGCACGATGGAGTTCGGCGGACCAGGCATCAGCAGCATGTCGATGGAAGACCGAATGACGCTCACCAATATGGTGATCGAAGCAGGCGGCAAAAACGGCGTGGTTGAACCTGATGAAAAGACCGAAGCCTACGTTCGTGAACGCACAGACAAAGATTTTGAACCGGTATACAGCGATTCGGATGCCAACTATCACAGTGAGTACCATTATAATCTTGAAGATATGGTTCCGATGATTGCCAAGCCGCACAGTCCCGATAACAAAGCTACTGCCATAGAACTCGAAGGTACCGAATTGGATCAAGCTTATATTGGTTCATGCACCGGTGGCAAGCTTTCGGATTTTAAAGCTGCGGCTCAAATCATTGCGGGTCATAACCTCAAGGTTGACACTTATGTGGTACCAGCCACAACTGAAATCGCAGATGGACTTGAGACCGAAACACTGAACGGTAAACCACTGATGGATATCTTTCGTGAAGCCGGTTGTAAAATTGGACAAGCATCATGTGCGGCATGCCTCGGCGGTCCCTCGGATACCTTTGGCCGCCTCAATAGTGATGAAACATGTATTTCAACTACAAACCGGAATTATCCCGGACGGATGGGCTCGAAACAATCTGAAGTCTACCTAGCTTCGCCCTATACGGTAGCGGCTTCCGCTATCACCGGTAAGATTACCGATCCCCGAGTATTTATTCACGAAACTATTATTTAATAACATTCAATATTAGAACAATTATGTCAGAACAGAACAGAAAAATTGAAGGAAAAGCTTTTGTGCTCGGTAAAAACATAGACACTGATCAAATTATTCCGGCCAAGCATCTCGTATATAGTCTCGATGATCCGGAAGAACGAAAGTTCTATGGACGCCACGCCCTTTCCGGGGTTCCCGATAAGCAGTCGGGCCTGCCGCAAGGTGGCATTCCGCTTGTTGAAGAGGATAAATTTGCAAGCGAATTCAATATCATTGTTGGGGGTCCCAATTTTGGCTGCGGATCGTCACGTGAACATGCCCCGGCCTCACTGGATATCGCCGGCGTGGAAGCAATAATTGCTCCCACTTTCGCCCGGATTTTTTATCGTAATTCCGCGGATGGTGGCTTTGTCATCCCCTACGAAAGCCTGGAAAATCTGAGTAGGAAAATTGAAACAGGCGACCAGCTCGAAATCAAAGCGGCCGAGCAAACCGTTCGTAATATTACCAAAGACGAACGTTACAAAATTCGTCCATTGGGCAGTGTCTCAGATATTGTTAACGCAGGTGGAATCTTCGAATTTGCACGAAAAGAGGGGATGATCGATGTCGCAAGCTAAAGAAATTGTTGTTTTACCCGGGGATGGAATAGGTCCTGAAGTCACCATAGAGGCTGTTAAGGTATTAAAAATTATATGCAAACGGCACGGTCAAAAGTTGCGGGTCCGTTCCTTCCCTGTTGGAGGAGCCAGCATTGACTCATACGGTCGTCCGCTCACTAAGGAAGCACTTGAGGCCTGCAAAAAAAGCGAAGGCATACTGCTAGGTGCTGTAGGCGGCGAAAAGTGGGACAGTCAACCGAAGGATAAACGTCCTGAAGCGGCGTTGTTAAATTTGCGAAGGGAGCTGGATTTATACGCTAATCTACGTCCCATCAAGACCTATAAATCGTTAATCCATACTTCCCCCTTAAAACCAGAAATTATTGAAGGCGTGGATATAATGATTGTACGCGAACTTACTGGGGGGATTTATTTCGGAAGACCACGACTAATCGAGCAGACTGACTCCGGCGAACGTGCTATTGATACCATGGAGTATTCAACTCACGAAATTGAACGCGTGACTCATACCGCCTTTGAAATGGCAACGGTTCGCAATCGAAAAGTAATGTCCGTGGATAAAGCTAATGTGCTGGACTCATCCCGACTATGGAGACGTACCGTGAAAGAATCCGGCAGGCAGTGGCCAGAAATCAAATTGGAGCACATGCTTGTAGATAACTGTGCAATGCAACTTGTTCGTGATCCCAGTCAGTTTGATGTCATTTTAACCGGTAATATGTTTGGGGATATCCTCAGCGATGAATCTTCAATGATTACAGGTTCGCTGGGGATGCTGCCATCGGCCAGTATCGGAGAAGAATACGCTATGTATGAACCCGTGCATGGATCAGCACCCGATATTGCCGGACACGATATAGCAAATCCGTTAGCAGCAATAGCTTCAGTAGCACTTATGTGCCGCTACTCGCTAAATATGCCCGAAGCAGCACGAGAAATTGAAGAAGCAATTGATGCTACGTTAAATGATGGCTTTCGTACAGCTGATATCTCTTCCAATCCAACCAAAGAACATAAGGTAGGTACCTCAGAAATGGGTAGTGCTATTTTAAACCACCTGGATACTAACTTAAAGCCAGGTATTTTTCTCTAAAATTATGTACATGTAGTAATTTACTGTTCATCGATCAGTTGCAAGGAAGCAGAATTGACACAGTAACGCAGACCGGTAGGGTTCGGCCCATCGGGGAAAACATGACCCAGATGGGCATCACAAACATTACACAAAACTTCTATACGCTGCATGCCGTGGCTGTAATCCTCCTTATATTTGACTACATTATTTTTTACCGGCTCCCCAAAACTGGGCCATCCTGATCCCGACTCAAACTTCTGGGTAGAATCAAACAGCTCCGTGCCACAGCACACACAAGCATACAAACCTGGTTGGTGACTTTCACAATATTCACCCGTGCCCGGCCGCTCCGTACCATGCTTACGGGTTACATAAAACTGCTCATCGGTTAGCTCTTCTTTCCATTCTTTATCGGATTTTTCAATTCTTTTGGGAGGCTCGGGATTTCCTTTCCCAGCATATTCATTTATCTGCTTCCAATCGATCATAGTCTTCCATTTTATGCTATTAAAAAGAAAAGGCCAGAATAAATCTGACCTTAGTTATCGGGATAACCCCTTTTTGACGAACGAAGTATACTCGCGTATTGTACTACCTTCCGTATAAAAATTACCCCAATGGAATCACATTAAGTGATCCCACCGGGAGTAAAAGTATTTAAGCAATCTTCTTGATTAGATCGACGGTACGTGCTGAATATCCTGCTTCGTTATCGTACCAAGCAAGAATTTTAACAAGATTGCCGTTCGCTTTGGTAAAACCGCTGTCATAAATACAAGAATGAGGATCGCCTAAAATATCAGTGGAAACCAACTCTTCCTCTGAATAGCCCAATACTCCTTTCATGGCACCATTGGCAGCATCCTTAAACGCCTGATCAACCTGTTCAACAGTAACGTCCTCACTAAGAACGGCCGTAAGATCAGTTAATGAGCCGTCGGGTACCGGAACACGAATAGCGCTTCCGTCCAGCTTGCCTTCCAATTCAGGCAACACCAATTCAACGGCCTGCGCGGCTCCTGTAGTGGTCGGAACGAGGTTTTGTGCGGCTGTACGTCCACGACGTGGATCCTTGTGCGGACCGTCGAGGATATTTTGACTACCTGTATAAGCATGGGTGGTCGTCATGAATCCTTTTTCAAGACCAAAAGAATCATTCAATACTTTTACCATGGGAGCCAGGCAATTAGTCGTACAGCTTGCATTGGAATAAATGCGTGCGCTGTCATCAATAATTTCTTCATTCACACCCAACACAACGGTTTTCACATCTCCATCGCCTTTGGCAGGAGCCGAAATAACGTCTTTTTCAGCACCTGCTTCAAGGTGTTTGGAAGCGGCCTCCTTTGTTCGGAACAAGCCAGTTGATTCAACAATGAAATCAGCACCGCGCTCATCCCACTTCAGATTTGCAGGATCTTTTTCTGCAGAAATTCCAATTTCCATTCCATCAATCGTAATACTGTTGTCAGTATGGCTTACCTCACCCGGATAGGTGCCGTGCACGGAATCACGTTTAAAGAGATAGGCAAGCGTTTCCGCATCCATTAAGTCATTAACGCCAACAATATTAATGTCGTCTTTGTGATATGCCATAATGGATCGGGTTACTAATCTTCCAATACGCCCAAAACCATTAATTCCAATATTAATTTTACCCATAAATTGTAGCCTTTTGGTTACTTCGTTAAAGTTCTCACGATATGAAATCGCGTATTATTTAATTTCAACTAAAAATAAGAGTTCAAACGATCTTTTGTAAACAATTCCTAAATTAATTTGCCGCTAATCTTCATCCAGGTCAAAGTCTTCCGAGATATCTTCTTCATCAATAATGTCATCAAATTCATCGGTATCCAGCAGATCATCATCCTCATCTAAATCCGGTTCTCCTTTACTAGCTGACTCGGCTTTTGCACCGACCTTACGTAACTCACTCGCAATCTCAGCATTATCATTATCCTGAGCCAGTGATAATGCTGAATGGCCATCTTTATCTTTCACTTTTATCTTTGCCTTGTTCGCCAGCAAATAACTCACAATATCGGAATGACCTTCTCTGGCGGCAAGCATTAAAGGAGTCTGTCCCCATCTCTGTTCTGCGTTAACATTGGCCCCACGGGCAATCAGTAATTTTACTACTTCCAACTTTCCTTCGCGTGCAGCGGCAATAAGAGCTAAATCACCGGCTTTCGCACCATGGTCTAATAACCTTTGAATAACATCCACATGTCCGTTTTCCGCCGCTCTGCTAACAGCTGTACCCCCCATGGTCGTCGAGGCATTGACATCCGCCCCCTCACCAAGCAAAAAATCGACAACGTCTTTCTGGTTATTTTCGGCTGCCAAGATAAGTGCTGTCACACCACTTTTAGCAGTTTCATTAACATCAAACTCATCGTCACTGAGCTTCTTTAATTTAGCCAAATCTCCTTTTTTCGCAGCATCCAGCAGTGGTGATAATTCCATATCAGCAGTTGTTTATAGTAGGATAAAAGTAAAAATGATTATATGATAATTATCTGATTATTATCCAATACAAATTTCATTTTTGGGATATTTTAATGAAGCATGCCATGGCCGTTATAACCATTCATAAAATCCTTTCCGCTCATCCGTTTTTTGCCTTCAAGTTGCACTTTTTTCAATACTACGCTTCCGACTTTACAGCCTGCAATAAGATCATCGTCATGCATCTGCAAGCGTCCCGGGGCTAAATCTATGGAAGGCCCAACTTCTGATCGGTACATGTTAAACTTTAGATCATCGAGCATAGCCCAAGCCGTAGGAAAGGGACTGAGTCCACGGATTTTATTGTGCACCTGTTTAGCTGCTTTACTGAAATCGATCTTACAATCCTCTGTAAATAATTTGGGAGCCGGCGTTGCTTTATCATGATCCTGCTCCTGCAACCGGTATGAATTCCGGTTTATTTGATCGATGGCATCTATGAGCAAATTGCTGCCCATCTTTTTCAAGCGCTTATATACATCTCCCGTCGTCTCATTAGGACCAATTTTTGTTTCCCGTTGTTCAATAATATTTCCGGTATCAACTTTCTCATCCAAGAAGAAGACCGTACAGCCGGTCTTCTCCTCTCCATTTATTATTGCCCAGTGAATAGGAGCAGCCCCTCGATATTTGGGGAGCAGCGAGGCGTGAAGATTAATAGATCCTTTTTGAGGAAGATCCAAAATATTCGGTGGCAAAATTCGAAAAGCGACCACAACAAAAAGGTCAGCGTTCAATGCCTCAAGCTTTTCATAAAAGCCGGGGGCATCAAGTTCTTCCACCTCAATAACCGGCAAATCTAATTCAAGCGCCCTTTTTTTTACAGCTGTTGGGGATGGTTTTGCACGTCGGCCACGCCGTTTATCCACATTGCTTACAACTGATACTATTTCATGGTCTGATTGATGCAATTTATCCAGGCTTGGAATCGCAAAATCCGGGGACCCCATGAATACAATGCGCATAAAAACCTCTATTTGGTCTCTTGCTTTTTAGGAACGGTCGGATAAGCTATCTCGGTATGCCCTCTTTCAAT
>CAYNKF010000036.1:0-11907 GCA_964397705.1 uncultured Balneolaceae bacterium
GCGAACGAAAGAGATTGGAATTCGAAAAACATTGGGAGCAACCGTTCCCAATATTGTGGCACTTTTATCGAAGGACTATCTGAAGCTGATCGTGATTTCAAATATTATAGCTTGGCCGGTTATCTATTATTTGGCCGTGCAATGGTTGCAGGATTTTCCCTATCGGATAGAACTGGGATGGAATCTTGCAGCAATTTTTGTGACAGTAGGAATTGCAACGATTGTTATTGGATTATTGACCGTAAGTTATCAATCACTGCGAGCGGCTCTTATTAATCCTGTTGAAAGTATTCAACAAGAGTAGCTTTAGATCCTCACTCCCCATTTTAGATTGGAGTTTATGTCTCAAAAGAGGTAAAATATGGCCTTGAGAGTTTATAAAACACAAATAAAGAGAGAGGTAGCTATGAGTCAGAAAGCAATAAAAAACGAGGGTCAAGGCACGATATTTAATAATAACGTATTGGAGCTGATGACCAAAGCTCCGGCTTATGTGTCGGCAATAATCTACATATGCATTGCTGTCGGATTACTGTACATGGGCTATGCAAACGAAATAGCACCGTCGTTGGCAATAGCAGTTGCTGTATTTTTGAGTGCTATGTTTTTCTGGACCTTGTTTGAATACTTTTTCCACCGGTATATCAATCATATTGATGAGTATTTTCCGGAATTTAAAATCGCACATACTATTGCTCATACCATCCATGGTATACATCATGAGTATCCACGTGATAAAGAACGTTTAATGATGCCACCCATCCCGGGATTGATTATTGTGGGTCTGCTATACCTTGCGTTTTCAATGGTTTTGGGTCAGTGGGTTTATCTTTTTATGCCGGGATTTATGACCGGGTATCTTTTATATGCTTCGGTGCATATTGCGGTGCACAAACGAAAGGTGCCAAAAGTGCTAAAAACACAATATCGTCATCACGCTTTGCACCATTACAAATATCCCGATAAGGCCTTTGGCGTTTCTACTACGTTTTGGGATCGTGTTTTTGGAACCATGCCGCCGGAAAAGTAAATTCAAAAGAACGGTTTTCGATACTGTTCCGTTACTATAGATAGACGGTGTCAATGTTATCTTAAATTTTCTGCATGGGGATTCGAAAATATCATCTTGGTTGTACCGGTTGGAGTTTGAAAGACTGGGTCGGAAATTTTTTTACCGATGAGGCCAAGCCGGATGACTTTCTCAGACAATATTCCTCGGTCTTTAATGCTGTGGAGGGCAATACGACTTTTTATAATGTCCCTTCGAGAGAGACTTTGGTGAAATGGAAGAAGGCCACCCCCGATGGCTTTAAATTCTGCTTTAAATTTCACCGTTCGATTACCCATGAAAAACGTCTGGACGATGTTGAGGATGAAGTTTTAACCTTTATTGAAACTTTTGATCCTATTGAAGATCGGCTGGGGCCATTCCATATTCAACTCCCACCTAACTTCTCAATAGATGAATTCCAGCGACTGGAAAAGCTGATAAGTATTTTGCCGAGTACCTATCACTATGCTGTTGAAGTGCGTCATTCGGATTTTTTTAATCATGGTCGTGAAGAACATCGGCTTAATCGACTGCTCAAAAGCTATAGTATTGATCGCGTAATTTTCGATACGCGGAAACTGCATGCCATGAAATCTGAGGAATCCTCGGTGTTGGAGGCGAAGAAAAAGAAACCGAATGTACCGGTGCGCTTTGATAATACAGCGGCCCGTCCCTTTGTTCGATTTGTGGGATCAAACGACCCGGTTGGTAATGAACCCTACTTAAAAGAGTGGGCAATTGTTGTGGCTGATTGGATCAGGGAAGGGCTGCATCCCTATGTGTTTATCCATACGCCTGATAAAGTGAGTCAGCCTAAAAATGTCCGACGTTTTCATCAATTGTTATCTGATTTGGTCGAGATTGATCCCATGCCCATCTGGCCTATTGATCGCCAAAATAAGCAGATGAATCTGTTTTAGTCTTGCAAGAGTGATATAATTCCTATTATGTGAAGGTGATATATGCCGGAAATTTCCTTATCTTTACAGGCTTTTGAATATCCAACTCTGAGATCCGTTCATGTCCAAGACTGATACCAAAACAAAACAGCAGCAAGAAATTATAGAAGAGGCCAAGCGCCGCCGAACGTTTGCGATTATTTCGCACCCCGATGCGGGTAAAACAACACTCACTGAGAAGTTGCTCCTATATGGAGGTGCGATACATGAGGCCGGCTCTATTCGTCAGCGTAAGGCCAACCGCTTTGCGGCATCCGACTGGATGGCTATTGAGAAAGAACGTGGTATTTCGGTGACATCATCGGTCCTTAGATTCGAAAAAGACGGAATTAAATTTAATTTGCTGGATACGCCGGGGCACAAAGACTTTTCTGAGGATACCCTGCGAACGCTTGTTGCTGCCGATACAGCACTTATGGTGATTGACGTTGCCAAAGGCGTTGAGGAGCAGACTGAAAAGCTTTTCGAAGTCTGTAAAATGCGCGAAATTCCCATTATCACTTTTGTAAATAAGTGCGACCGGCCCGGACTGGAGCCGCTGGAAGTAATCAGTAATATCGAAAATCAGTTGGGTATTGAGCCTGTACCGGCTTCCTGGCCGTTGGGATACGGAAGAGATTTTCAGGGCATTTATGATCTGATTGGAAAAAAACTGCATCTGCAGAAAAAAGAAGAGCATGGAGCCAAGAAAGCCGAGACCGAATTATATGATTTGGAAGAAGGTATCGAGGAAGCACGCCTCTCTGATTTTGATAAGGAGAAGTTTCGCGAAGAGGTGATGCTGACTGAAGATATGATGGAGATGATGGATGATGAGGCTTTTGCTAACGGAAAGGCCACCCCCGTCTTTTTTGGATCAGCGCTTAACAACTTTGGCCTCGATGTGTTTTTGGATTACTTCTCGGAGTTGGCCAATCCCCCGCAGCCCTACCAGGATGAAAATGATGAAGATCGGGATCTCGATCGCGGATTTTCGGGCTTTGTTTTTAAGATGCAGGCCAATATGAATCCCGACCACCGCGACTGTGCTGCTTTTATTCGTATTACCTCCGGGAAGTTTGAACGCGGACTGCAGGTCACTGAAAGCAATACTGGCAACAAAGTAAAAATGTCGACGCCCCATACGCTAATGGGTGATGAACGGAATATTCTGGAAGAAGCCTATCCCGGGGATGTCGTATCGCTATTTAATCCCGGTTCATTTCGTATTGGGACGACTATTTACAGTGACGATCCCGTTGAGTTTGATGTAATTCCACTATTTACGCCCGAACACTTCATGAAGGTTTCCACCAAAGATCCTTTTAAACGTAAACAGCTGCGCGAAGGACTTAAGCAGCTGGCCGAAGAGGGGGTTGTGCACGTATTTGAGGTACCAAATGGTGTTGGCAATGAGCTGTTGCTGGGAACGGTAGGCGCTCTGCAGTTTGATGTTGTAAAACATCGAATGTCAACGGAGTATAATACCGAGTTGCATATGAATTCAGTTTCTTATCACGCAGCGCGTTGGCTGGGTGATGATGAAACGGTCATTGATAAGCTGGAGAGCAGTTATTCAACTCATGTGACCAAGGATATGGAAGGCAATCCAATTGTATTGTTTGACAGCGGATATGCGCTAAGTCAGGCCGAGGAAAAAGTGGGTGCTGAGAACCTCTTTAAATTTAAGCAAAGTTGATTAGAGTCATGAGATGTGAGTAGTGAGATATTAGCTTCTCACTACTCAATACTCACGACAAATCAACTGAATTACTTCCCGCCGTTGGCTTGCAGATCAGTAATACAAGCTTCGTCGAGAGAAGGCACATCACCGCTAAAGTTTTCAAAAAAGTTTGCTGTTTCAATGGCAGGTTCCATTAGGCATCCGTCGGTGGTGCAGTGGGCACTTCCATCTGTTTTATGATTTGATTGTGTGGGAGTGCCGATGCCAACCAAGCCCATGTTATGTCCTAATTCGTGTCGAAATACCGTACTTTCCACTTTTTCTCGCGAAGGGGATACTGGCGGGTTACCACTTGCACTTGCAATTGTTTCACCAAAAAATGCTACCGAGGTGTTCCAATAAGCAATGCCTACCACATTGGAGCTCTGGCTATATTCGCCATCAACAACCAAAAAGTACACATGCAAAGTGTTGTCTCCGGCTTCGGTATAATTATCTCGATATTCTTCTTCAATAGCCCTGATATCATTGCTACTATAACTGGACTGGCTTTCGGCATCAATTTCGTTTGGAGTGCTAAACGAAATGTTTTGTTTATTAAGTCGCTCCTCCAAAAAGGTTTGCAAGCTGTTCAGCCCTTCCTGGGTGGGTTCATGGCCTGGCATGTAATCAATTTCAACCTGGAGGGTGGTATATTGATCTCCTGCAAGATACGCATGGGCAGAGTCGCCGGGAGCTGCCTGACTATTGAATTCTTGCGGAGGGGTGTCGACCGGATCAGTACTGGAGTCAGAACAGTTTGTGACTAATAATGCTAGTGAAAAACAAAGAAGAAAGAGTGAAAGTCGCTTAAATATTTTCATATTGAGATTATTGTATAAAATTCAGTTTAATTAAAAATCATTAGGTTTTGTATTTCTAAATACTTTCTTAGGTCTTTATTATCGTCCGCCATTGGCCTGTAAGTCAGCGATACAATTAGCGTCAAGTGGAGTAATTTCCTGATCTCCAACAGTATTCCCTATAAGATCGGTGGTTTGCGTAGCATAGTACATCAGGCATTGGTCATTATCACAATGATTGCCATTTTCCTGATCCCTGTGTGGTTCCTGCATCTCAGTTCCCGAATTGGGAATATCAACAAGACCCAAAAGATGTCCAAATTCGTGTCGGAACGAAATTGCTTCTACGCGGTAGCGGGAAATAGCGCCCGGTCCGCTGCTGGCCTCATCATAAGCCGGGCCAAAAAATGCATTGGATGTATTATAGTAAGCAATGCCCATCAGATCTCGTTGACTATAATCCCCGTCTACAATCATGAAATAGGCTGCAAGGGTATCGCCCTCTGAAAAAGTAGAACGTTCTTCAGATTCTATATTTCGAACATCATTGGCACTGTACGAAGCTTGGTTTCGGGATTCAATTTGGGTTGGTTCTTTGATAGTAATTGAGTTTTTATGCAGGCGTTGTTCGAAAAATGCTTTTAAGCTGTCAAGGGCTTCTGCGTTGGGTTCGTAACCGGGCATGTAATCGATTTCCACAACCAGATGGGTAAAGTTGGAGTCAGCCAGAAAATCATTGGCCGAAGTACCCGGATTTCGCACATGAGAATAAACCAGTTCAGTTTCCTCATTTGCAGGACCGGTTGAATCTAAACATGACTGAAAAATAAGTGCGACGAAAATTGCTATAATGAGTGCCGGTAAATATGAACCGCTTTGTTTCATAAAAGAAAGCTCAAATTATTAACAATTCGTGAAGTTTCTTTAAATAGGTCTTAAGCAAAAAAGTTTCATCGATAAAAATGGATGATACAAAACAAATAATTAATAGATTAGATTTATCGCCACATCCGGAAGGCGGATATTTCAGTGAGACCTATAAAAGTGTCCAACAGGTGTCGTTGTCAAAGGGGGAACAGCGTTCTGCAGGTACTGCCATTTACTTTTTACTTACCGAGGGTGAATTATCCAATTGGCACAGAGTGCGATGGGATGAGCTATGGCACTTTTATGCCGGTGATCAGTTGGTACTGGAAGTGATTGGTAAGGATGGAATGCTGAATAAGCTCAAACTCGGTAACGATCTTATGAATGATGTTGAGTTTCAGCAGCTGGTGCCCCAGCATTGCTGGCAGCGTGCATATAGCTTAGGTGATTATTCACTGGTAGGATGTACGGTTAGTCCCGGCTTTGAATTTGAAGATTTTGAGATGATTGAGCCTGAACAGTTAGCTGAAAAATATCCAGATATGAGGGATGATATTCTAACAAATCCGGTATAGAAACCGAATTTTGGACAAGCTATTAATATCCCAAAGAATCATAGGGCAAAACCTTATATCTCTCGTCTATAATTCTTAAATTAGAGCGCTTTTTGAAAATGGCCGAATGATTGATTTATCAAATTGCTGTTTGTAATGACTTAAGGTTCAAATCAATCATTCAACCATTTTTATTCAATAAATAAATCAAGTAATCCCATGGCAAAAGAATTTGATGTTTGCGTAATTGGATCCGGTCCCGGTGGATATGTGGCTGCGATTCGCGCTTCACAGTTAGGTTTTAACACAGCAATTATTGAAAAGCGTCATCTCGGTGGTGTTTGTTTGAATATCGGATGTATTCCAACTAAGGCGCTTCTACGTTCTGCAGAAGTATATGAAAGCATTGAACATGCCGGTGATTACGGCGTCAATGTAGATGGTTTTTCTGCAGATTTTGGAGGCATGATTGATCGCAGCCGAAATGTTGCGAATAAGATGAGCAAGGGCGTCCAGTTTTTGATGAAGGCTAACAAAATTGATGTTTTTGAAGGCAAGGGTGTATTTGCATCCAAAGACCAAGTAAATGTGTTGGATGACAATGATGAGGTCGTTGAAGAAATTAAAGCGGATAATTATATCATTGCTACGGGTGCCAGCCCGCGAGAACTGCCTAATCTGCCGATTGACGGTGAGATGATCATCGATTCGGAACGCGCAATGCAGCTCGATGATCAGCCGGATAAAATGGTCATCATTGGTGCAGGTGCCATCGGTGTTGAATTTGCTTATTTCTACAACACCATCGGTACTGATGTGACGATTGTTGAGCTTCAGGATTCCCTGGTGCCGGTCGAAGATAAAGACATAGGCAAAGAGCTTGGCAAAATTTATAAGAAGAAGGGTATGGACATCCGCACCGGAAGCACTGTTGAAAAAGTTGAGAAAGACGGTGACGGTGTGAAGGTTACCATTAAATCCGGTGATGACGAAGAAGTTGTTGAAGCCGATGTTGTACTTTCTGCCGTTGGCGTGGCCGGTAATGTAGAAGGCATCGGTCTTGATGAGATTGGTGTCGAATACGAGAAAGGAGCTATTCAAGTTGATAAGGAAACTTATCAAACATCGGTAGAAAATATTTATGCTATTGGTGATGTGGCCGGCGGCCCTTGGTTAGCGCACAAGGCATCACACGAAGGTATTGTGTGTGTAGAGCGTTTGGCTGGAGAAAATCCACAGCCGATTAACTACAATAACATTCCCGGTTGTACGTATTGTGAGCCGCAAATTGCTTCGGTGGGATATACTGAAGAACAGGCTAAGGAAGAAGGCTACGACATAAAAGTCGGTAAGTTTCCATTTTCTGCAAGCGGAAAAGCAACAGGACTCGGTCACGAGGAAGGCTTTGTAAAGGTCGTTTTTGATGAAAAATACGGCGAATGGCTGGGCTGCCATATGATCGGTTCTCATGTTACCGAATTAATTGCTGAAGTCGTGGTTGCCCGTGATCTGGAAACAACGGGACACGAGATTATCAGCGCCGTTCATCCACACCCAACCATGTCAGAAGCGGTGATGGAAGCAGCTGCAGAAGCTTATGGTGAAGGAGTGCATTTAGGCTCGTAAGTTTCGAAGCTGGTCTATAAGTTTACAAATCCGCAGGTTTTCTATCAGCAGGCACGGTAATTTCATTATCATCTGCTTAGAAAGCCTGTGGATTTTTTATTGGTTACTTATCTTCTAGAATGATTTTCGCTGGGAATGTACATGTTATCGAGGTCGAGAACTTATCCGATTCGGGTAATCTTTCGATGTCCAAAGTGCCCCCCAGCAAATCTACCCGATGTTCCATTATTTGTAATCCCATTCCTTCACTATTTGTTTCTTTTGGTGAAAATCCTTTGCCGTCGTCCTTAATTTGTAAATAGAGCTTTTCGTCTTCTTTTTTAATATCTACGAGGATCAGTTCTGCATTGCCATGCATAGCAGCATTCTTGATAGCCTCTTGCGTAATGTGATACAAGTTTGTAGACAATTCTCTATTGGTAATTTCATCTAAAACCTCATTGGACTCAAGAGTGCATCTTACATCATGAACTTCTTGGGAACGTCGCATAAGAAGGTTAAAAGCATGGGATACGCCTTCCTTTTCTACATCAATAGGAATGATATCGTGACTTAAGTTTCTAATATTTTCAACTTCGAGATCGAGGAGGTCGTTGATTTCGTCGATTATCTCATTTAGGGAGGGAGATATTTGGTCTTCCCCGGTTTCGGTTAATTCATTTTTGAGTTCATGAATCATGATTTTTATTGTGGCCAATATTTGTCCCAGGTTGTCATGCAGGTATTCCCCAATTTCCCATCGTTCGGATAGACTGTTACGTAAAATCTGCTTTTGTAAATTTTTACTTCGTTCAACCTCTTCCTTTAGTTCTTTTTCAGCCTTTTTGAGGGAAGTAATATCCACAAAAGTAAGAACCACGCCGTCAATTTCATCATTGATGGTACGGTAAGGGCGAAGACGCATAATATATGGGTTGTCTTTTGTATCAGTTACCACCTTTTTAATAGTCTTCAGACTATTGTTTACATGATCAATATCAGATTGTATTGAGTCGTATTTTAGTTCGTGGGTGATATGTTTAAAGGGGCGACCGGTATCAGAGGAAATGAAATTAAAAAGGTTGGTAGCTGCAGAAGTGAAAAATTGTAAGCAGTTATCACCATCGATAAACAGCGTAGCAATGTCTGTGGACTCCATCAGGTTTTTGAGGTTGCTGTTTGCCTCATTGAGCTTATCAATCTTGTGTTCAAGCTCTGTATTTACACTCTTAAGTTCTTCGTTGACTGATTGTAACTCTTCCTTGCTGGTTTCGAGTTGTTCGGTGGTAGATCGCAGTTCTTCATTCATTGACTGTAGCTCCTCGTTGGAAGCCTGAAGTTCTTCATTTGAGGTTTCGTATTCCTCGATCGTGGTATGAAGCTGCTCCTTGGTATGTTCCAGCTCTTTTTCCAGGGCTGCAATAATATCTGATTCTTCTGCAGATACCTGGGTAGTCTTTTCTAAATTGTTGGATTGGCTGTTTTTACCATTACGATCTTCCCCAAAAATTATATGTATTAATCCCTCCCGAACATTCGGCAATACCACTTTTTGAACTATGATTTTATAGTACTTAGGGGAGTCATGGGAGTCATCAATATTGAGTTTAATTTTTTTGGAGGTTAGCGTGGTTTTGCCTTGCTTGACCTGAAACAGAAGGCGACTGAGTGTTTTTTGCAATTCCGGAATTACCATATCCAAAATATTCTGGCTTGGTTCACCTCCCGAATATTTCAGAAAATGATCTATGTCAGATGTTGAATGGAGTACTTTGTTGTTCTCATTGATGATAACACTGGCAGGTTCGTACCTTTTGAACAGCAGCTTAAAGTGGAGGTTCTCAATGTCGACATTTTGCTCTTGGAGATTTTGTTGCATCCCAGATGTATTGACGCCATCATTTTGTTTGGAGAGAGGATAACGCGGTAAGCGAAAGTGGGCTTTATTCAACGTATTTTGACGGTAAATCTGGCATTTATTATTTACGGAATTGAACAGATCTGTGGCTTCTAAAATTGAATCCGACATGCCCAGGAATAGCCATTTTTTTGGTTTTAATGCATAATGGAAAAGATTAAAAACCTCCGATTGTAGATCGCGATTCAGGTATATCAATAAGTTTCGACAGCTAATAAGGTCGAGTTTCGAGAAGGGAGGGTCTTTTAGCAGATTGTGAGTAGCAAACAGTATCATTTTGCTTATGTTCTGCTTTACCCGGTATTGTATGCCCTCTTTGGTAAAATATCGGCTCAGACGCTTTATAGATAAATCCGAAGCGATGGATTCCGGGTAATGCCCCCGGCGTGCAATGTCAAGAGCATCTCGGTCAATATCAGTGGCAAAAATCTGAATGTTTGGTGGTTTTTGAATGGTTTGGGCGTATTCATGTAAAAGGATGGCCAGCGAGTAGGCCTCTTCTCCCGTAGCACAGCCGGGCACCCAAACACGGATATTGTCGTTGGGGGTTTTATCTTCAAAAAGTTTTGGAATTATTGTTTTTTCAAGTGTTTTAAAAGCTTCTGGATCCCGAAAGAAATTGGTTACGCTGATAAGTAAATCTTTATAAAGTTCGTTAATTTCTGAAGGATTATTGTGTATGTAGCTTAGATAGTTCGAAAGTGTATTTATGTGGGTGATGCGCATTCTTCGCTCAAGCCGCCGGAGAATAGATGAACGTTTGTACTGGGAAAAATCAACATCCATCTTATTGTTTACTTCATGAAATATTTTTTGGAGTACCTTGGCATCACTTTCCGGTAATTCTTTGGCATCCGAAATTTTTATCTGTTCAAGACTTTCCCGGTATTCAATCAGTTTGTCCGGTATTTCTTTAGCCGGAAGAACAAAATCGACAAGCCCCGTTTGCAGGGCACTGCGAGGCATACCATCATAAGAGGCTTCGCTGGGATCTTGAGCAATTACAATACCACTGTATTCCTTTATATTTTTTAGTCCGAGACTTCCATCGCTGCCCGTGCCAGACAAGATGATACAGGCCGAATAAATGTTGCGGGCGGTTCCCAGTGATCGGAAAAACAGATCTATAGTCGCAAGCTTTTTATCTTTTTTGTCAGTCTCAGATAAAATAAGGTCCTGATCCTCTACAGTAAGTTGTTGCCCGGGCGGGATAATATATATCTGGTTGACTTCCATTGGCGTATTTTGGGAAACCTGTGTAACAGGCATTGACGTATGTTCTTGCAACAGTTCGGCCATGCTGCTTTTATGATCGGGCGAAAGGTGGATAATGACGACAAAAGCCATGCCGGGATTATCGGGCATAGCGTCGAAGAATGATTCGAGGGCTTCTAAACCTCCTGCCGATGCTCCCAGTCCTACAACCAGTAATTCGTCATCCTTTTGTTCACTTTGTGATTGTTTAGTCATTGAACTATCTCTGATTTGATACTCAGTTTGATGAAGAAATTTATTTAAACCTGTAAATAAGGTACCACAAAATTCGTTTTTTTTACATGATTAAAGGTCACCCAAAAACGATTTGTAGTTTGGCTTATTGATTGTAGAGGATATAGAAATTGAGAAAATTTCTTTTCCTCTTACCATGACTATTATTGAAAAACTATATTTACAATAGAGGTTAAATACCTATACTGCAATAATATAAGTAATCATGTTTTGATACAATCATATCTAGAAATTTGTTTTTATATTATTTATAGAGTAAATAACATATTGGTGTAGTTAGTTCCTTTGCATAATTAACCAGTGATTAAGTATGTAGATATCTTCCTTGTATAAATTTTTAAAAAATGCGTAATGGTGAATCAGATGATTAATGTGGTTATTGCGGATGACCATCCCTTTATTCGGGAGGGAATTAAGAAAGTGGTGAATGGGGAGATGGATTTGCAGGTAATTGGAGAGGCAGAAAATGGAGGAGAGCTGTTAACAATCCTGGAAGAAAAAAAGCCGAATATTGTGGTGCTGGACATCACGATGCCGGGTAAAAGCGGACTTGAATTGTTAAAGGAGCTCAACAATTTGTATCCCAATCTGCCAGTTCTTGTATTGAGTATTCATTCTGCAGAGCGATTTGCCCTTCGTGCGCTAAAAGCAGGCGCCTATGGCTATTTGACAAAAACTAGTATCTCGGATGAATTAATAAAAGCTATTCGCAAGATTACGAAAGAGAAGCGAAGATATATTACACAGGAGGTTGCCGAACAGTTGGCCTCCCAAGTAGATGTGAGTAACAAGGGCCCCCTGCATGAGAGGCTTTCGGATCGTGAATTTGAAGTATTACGTATGATTGCATCGGGCAAGGATGTTAATGAAATTGCTGATGAGCTATCGTTGAGTCCACAGACTATTCATACCTATCGGAAGCGAATAAAAGAGAAGATG
>CAYNKF010000037.1:0-11853 GCA_964397705.1 uncultured Balneolaceae bacterium
TGGAATGACCAGCCATATGATTTTATCTATTTTTGAACAAAAAGTGAGTTTAAGTGCAATGGATCTCCAAAAAATCCTAAGCCTTTAATATAATAGATAACTGACTTTGCACCTAATATGGGATTGTAGGAAATGAGATGCACTGTTATCTTGTTGAGGTAAAACGATAGACGCAATTAAGTATTTTTGAGGAATTATTAGATGAATATAGGAATAGTTTGTTACCCCACGTTTGGGGGTAGTGGCGTAGTCGCCACAGAATTGGCAAAAGGGTTGGCCAAGCGGGATCATGATGTTCATATTTTAAGTTACGCGCGACCGGCCCGTTTAGATACGTTTCGGACGAATATTTCGTATCACGAAGTAAATATGAATACCTATCCACTCTTTGAGTATCCCCCATACGATTTGGCTTTGGCAAACCAGATGGCAAGCCTCATCGAATACGAAAAGATTGATGTTCTTCACGTCCATTATGCTATCCCTCATGCAACCAGCGCGTATTTGGCTAAACAGATATTGGGAGATAAGGCAAAACACGTTCCGCTTATTACAACATTGCACGGCACTGATATTACCATTGTGGGTAGTGATCCGAGCTATAAAAATGTGGTCGACTTTTCAATTAACCAGAGTGATGGCGTTACGGCGGTATCGAGTTATCTCCGAGAAGAAACCTATGAGCGTTTCGATATCAAAAAGGATATTAAGGTTATTCCTAACTTCATTGATCTGGATCGTTTTCAAAAATCGGATCAAAACCATTTCAAGAAGGCAATTTGTCCAAATGATGAAAAGGTGGTGGTGCATGTTTCGAATTTCCGAGAAGTAAAGCGGGTTCCGGAAGTTGTAAGCGTGTTTGCTCATATTTTAGAAAATGATATCGAAGCAAAGTTACTCTTAGTTGGCGATGGTCCTGATCGTCAGCGCGCTGAACAGCGCTGTAGGGAGCTGGGAATGTGTGATGAGGTCCGCTTTTTGGGCAAGCAAGATCAGGTAGAAGATATTTTATCTATTGCTGATCTTTTTCTGATTCCATCCGGCTCTGAAACCTTTGGTCTAGCTGCTCTTGAAGCTATGAGCTGTAGCGTACCGGTGATCAGTTCAAACATAGGGGGGTTGCCTGAAGTAAATATCCACGGTGAAACCGGCTACCTTTGTAATTTGGATGATATCGATTGCATGGGCGATTATGCGGTCAAGATCTTATCTGATGATGAATTACATGAAGAGCTTGCTAGCAATGCCCGAAAGCAAGCTGAGACTTTTGAAATGAGTAAAATAATCAGCCAATACGAACAGTATTACCAGGATTGTAGGAAACGGATGCCCAAATCTGATAAAATAGATTAACATTTTTTTCTCTTTTATCAGCTTATCTAAGGCTAAAAATATTCTATTATATGACTGATTCCGGAGTTTCGTTGCGTGCCATTGGGTATATTATTTTTGGTGCGGCAATGGTAAGCTTCACATCGGTGTTGGTGGAGTTGGCAAATGTTGGCCCAACGGTTTCTGCATTTTACCGGATGCTTTTCGGCGGATTTATCCTGCTCGGAATCACAATTGTCAAACGTGATACGTTATGGTTTGGGATTAAGAGTCTGGCCATTCCGTTTGTTTGTGCCTTTCTGTTTAGCATGGATCTTTTTTTCTGGCACCGGAGCATTATTTTTGTAGGCCCGGGGTTGGCTACCATTCTTGGCAATATGCAGGTTTTTTTTGTAGCAATACTGGCCGTTCTTTTTCTAAAAGAAAAGCTTGGTTGGCGATTGCTGGTGGCCATTCCTTTTGCAGTTGTCGGTCTGTTTATGATAGTTAGAACGGGATGGGGAGAACGGGGCGGAGCTGTAGAGATGGGGGTGCTTTACGGATTACTCACGGCACTTACCTACGCACTTTATATACTTACGCTTCGGAAATCACAGTCGTCGGGCTATGAGCTTCGCTTTTCATTAATTCCCAACATGATGTGGATTAGCTTGATGTCAGCTGCTCTTTTGGGGATCACCGTCGTAATCGAACCTGGTGCTCATTTTTCCATTCCGGACCTGCAAACCTGGTGGGCTCTAATTGGGCTTGGAATTGTAGGACAGGTTTTGGGATGGGTTTTCATATCCAAAGGATTGCCGCAGGTAAATGCTTCGGTGGCAGGATTGGCATTATTGCTTCAGCCGGCACTAGCATTTGGATGGGATATTCTTTTCTTCGACCGCCCCACTACAATGCTCGAATATCTTGGCGCCGCTGTAGTATTGGCAGCTATTTACTTGGGAGCAACGAAAACCAAAAAGTAAAAGAGTAGCTTCTTATAACGGTTAATTAGTTATTTATCATCTGCTTAAGTTTGATGTGGGGAGCTGTTGCCCGGTTTTGATAACCGTGAATGGCAATTGCTGCGAATAATATTACGGATACAATAATAGCTGTAACAACAATAGGTTGATGGATACTCCAGTTTGCAACAGCTACAGCAACCAATCCCCAAATGCCGACTAAAGCAAATTCGCGCATGTTGCGAGTTATAATCATAAATAGGTTAATCAGTCCTGCTATAATAATCATATTGATAGCCCATGTTGGATCGCTAATACTCCACCCTTGCCAGCCCACTTTTGTGAGATAAGCTGAGATATTTGCAATAACAGCTACGGTAATCCATCCAGAGTAAAAGCAAAACGGCCACCAAAGCAGAACTATCTTCGGAAAAGGTGCGTCCCAGCGTTCCATGTTGGTATTGATGACAATCTTTATCAATGAAAACAATAGAACAGTTATCAGAATGACGGATAGCCCGATATAGTCATGAACCCAAGCGATGAGCCACAAGCTATTGGCAATGCTGCTAATCACAAACCACCATCCAATTTGAAGGATAAAATCGTCTTTTTCTACCTTCTTGAAAAGTCCTCGTGCCTGATAGATAACAAAGCCCACAAGCATAAGGTAAATTACACCCCATATTGAAAATGCATAACCGGCCGGAGTAAACAGATTTTCATATCGAGCTGAAATGTCACCAATTGTTTGTCCGTTGAGGAGTCCGGCACCAGCTACATAATTTACAACAATAGTAATAACAAAAGCTATGGTGTTAATTACTTGAAGTATTTTTTTCATGATAGCCAGTCGTATAATTGGTATATCTTGTGAATAAAACCGATATGCTACATGTACTGTTCCTGCAAATAAAAACCCTGTCAGAGTTTATCACTCTGACAGGGTTAAAGTCTATAATTATTGGTCAGTTTACGAAGCAGGTGCCAATACTTTAGAAACCTCTTCGGCTGCTTCTTTTAGAAGAACAGCAGAGATCACATTCAAGTCTGAATTGTCTATGATTTCTTTTGCTTCTTCAGCGTTGGTACCCTGTAGGCGGACAATGATGGGTACATCTTCCACTTTTTCAGCAATTTCAGGATCTTTGACGGCTTCAATAACGCCGTTTGCTACACGATCACAGCGAACAATTCCACCGAAGATATTGATGAGAATTGCTTTAACGTTTTCGTCCTCAAGGATGATGCGGAAGCCATTTTTGACGGTTTCGACATTAGCGCTTCCCCCAACATCCAAAAAGTTAGCGGGTTCGCCACCGGAAAGTTTAATGATATCCATAGTAGCCATGGCAAGTCCGGCACCGTTTACCATGCAACCCACATTTCCATCGAGTTTAATATAGCTTAACCCATATTCGGATGCTTCCAGTTCAACAGGGTTTTCTTCTGATTTATCGCGCAATTCTTCGATATTTGGATGACGGAATAGGGCATTGTCGTCAAACGTCATCTTGGCATCAAGCGCCATAACATCGCCTCCCGGAGTAAGAACCAGTGGATTGATCTCTACCATATTGGCATCCGTTTCGAGATAACAGTTGTAGAGAGCCATAATGAACTTTACGGCTTTTTTGAAGGCGTCGCCTTCTAGGCCGAGTGCAAAGGCTAAGTGTCGAGCTTGGTTATGTTGCAGATCCATACCCGGTTCGACCCACTCTTTAACAATTTTTTCAGGGGTTTCTTCAGCAACCGTTTCAATATCCATACCGCCCTCAGTAGAAACCATAATAACGTTTTTACTTTTTGCGCGGTCGAGCAGAATACCAAGATAAAACTCTTGTTCAATATCTACGCCGTCGGTAACATAAATACGCTGAACCTTTTGTCCTTCTTCACCGGTTTGCTTTGTAACCAACACGTCGCCAAGCAGTGATTCAGCTGCATCGCGAACCTCATCAATCGTTTTACAGAGAATTACCCCGCTTGCACCACTGTTTTTCGTTTTACCTTTACCGCGGCCTCCGGCATGAATTTGGGCCTTCACAACAAAAAGAGATGATCCATTTTCTTTCATCTCTTTAGCAGCTTCTACTGCTTCGTCAACCGAAGTAGTTGCTACCCCGGCGGGAACGGCAACATTGTATTCTTTTAAAAGTTCTTTCGCTTGATACTCATGAATTTTCATAACAACAATCGTATAGTTAGTAATTACCTCTGTTTAGCTCGTCAAAATAGGATGCTGTGTACATCCAGAAATACCGTATCAAAATTGAGCGATTAATATAACAAATGAATGGGAAGAATTTTAGGGCTTTGGATTTAAAAAATTTACAAACGGCAATATCATTTTTTTGCTATTCCTTATTTTTAGGGTGAGATATTCTTTAGTAACTTTAAACACTGAAGTAAATATTATTGGTTAGAAGAAGAAAAGGAATCAATTATTCAGGATATTTTAATCAAATAAGACTATTATGAATAATATATATAAAGTTTTTTTAGCATGGTTATTAATGACCCTCTTACCGGTCATGATAACATTTGGACAGGAAGTTGTTGATGAAGATGCTGAACCCGAGATAATAACGGAGGGGTATGAATTTACCGAAGGTCCTCTTTGGCACGAATCCGGTTATTTATTGTTTAGCGATATCCCGGCTAATACCGTTTATAAATGGACACCCGGGGAAGGAGCTGAAATGTACTTAAAACCCAGCGGTCATTCTAATGGTCTTGCTTACGACCGGGAAGGAAACCTCCTGCTGGCTCAGCATGATGGTCTTGTATCAAGATTGTCGAGCAGTAAAAATTTAACGGTAGTTGTTGACAACTATAATGGCAAACGCCTAAATAGTCCAAATGACCTTGCGATAAAATCTGATGGTTCTATCTATTTTACTGACCCTCCTTTTGGTGTTTCGGACGAAGATAAAGAATTGGACTTCAGTGGGGTGTATCGCTATTCGGAAGATAACGGTTTGCAGCTTTTGATTGATGATTTTGATCTGCCAAATGGTATTGTCTTTTCCCCTGATGAGTCTCGATTATATGTAAATGATTCTCAGCATGGCCACATTCGGGTGTTTGATGTGAAAGAAGACGGATCGTTAGCCAATGGAAAGATATTTGCTGAAATGCAATCGGATGCTGAAGGCGCAGCGGATGGAATGAAAGTGGATACTGAGGGCAATCTTTATTCTACAGGTCCCGGGGGACTTTGGATCTTTTCACCTGAGGGAGAATTGCTGCGACAAGTTGAAACTCCGGATCGAGTAACAAATTTAGCCTGGGGTGGTTCAGATGGGTCTAATTTATATTTAACTGCACCTAATGCAGTATACAAACTCGAGACAAATAAAAAGGGGATGCAGAGGTAAGTCGTTTAATCTAATTGAGCTTTTTAGTTCTTTGTCTTGCATGATTGATATGAGGGTAATGAATGAGTTGCTTTATCCAATATTTCTCTTCTCCTTCGGGGACCCCAACAATAGTCCAATTTGGCTCAATTCTGCTTTCCAGATTTGATAAGTCAATTGGCCGAAGTGATAGGTCGGTTAAAAAAGCACTTGCTTCGGGAACTGTTACATTTTGAGTGAAATGTACGTCCAACTCCCCTGGGATTGGTACCGTCTCGGGTATGTCATTACTCGTCTGTGTATCTTCACAGCTGATGACAAATGCAGCGGAAAGGATCAGTAAGCCGGATAAAAATAGCAGGTGTTTAATAATGTAGGGATTAGGTTAACCTTTATACCTCTTAATTATCCTGGATAGCAAGAATACACCATAAATCTTGTAGGTATTCTTTAACTGCTATTTACTCTCAAAAATAGTAATCAGTGATACATATTGATGTTTAGTCTTCTCAGATTCTTACCATTTTTATTGATTATATAAATTTCGGCTTTGCCACTGCGATCAGAACTAAACACAATCTCATCACCATCCGGAGACCACGATGCATAATGATCTTTTCCGGGATGCCCCGTTAATCTCTTCAGGTCAGATCCATCGGCTTTGATAGTGTAAATATCAAAACTGCCAAAGCGGTTCGAAGAAAAGACCAATTGTTCGCCGTCGGGTGACCATTGGGGCCCCAAATCAAAATGTGGATCGGAGGTAAGCTGCTTGGTATTGGAACCATCCGCATCCATCACATAGATATCGAAATTTTCGTTACGGTTCGATGAAAATGCAATCTTACCGTCACTGGGTGACCAAATGGGATCAATCTCATATGAGTGTGGCGAATAAGTCAGTCGGGTTTGATTGCGTCCATCGGGACGCATTTTATAGATTTCAAAATTGCCATCTCGATCCGACAGGAAAAGAATGTGTCGACCATCCGAGGAAAAGAATGGATATACATCAGTGTCTTTATTATTAGTAAGCTTGCGGATGTGGTTACCCCTGTAGTCGCGCAGATATATTTCCATATCACCATCCTCACTCGAGTGATATACTACATTTCTGCTGTCGGGTGACCATGAAGGCATATCAACATCACGAGCCGAATTTATGGGAAAGTCCTTCTCTTGGTGTTTTTCGCTTTTATATTTCAGATCATAATAATGCTGACGCTCCCGCTCAGAAAAATAAGCTAAGCGTTTTCCATTTGGAGACCAGGAAGGATAATAATCATTGGCGGGATGATGGCTCATATTTTGAACTTCACCGCTGCTTAAATCAATTACATAAACATCAAAATTGCCATTTATAGGAGAAGCGAAAGCAATTTCGTTTCCGGTAGGAGACCAGTAGGGATGGATATTTCCCACAGAATCCGGTGTGGTCAGCTGAGCTAAGCTGTGCCCATTGACAATAAATAGTATGCCTGTAACTATGAGAAAGCGTTTCATCGCTTGCTCCTCTTTTTAGTAACGGTTAGGATAACATTACTAAAAAATGTTGTTTAAAGCATAAAAAGTTACGTATGTAACGATTATCTATGCAAAATATCGACAACTTGTCCAATATTATTGAATGTTGGAATGTTGTGATTTTTCAACCACTGTTTATCCTGATCGGGTTCATGGCGTGAACGGATAAAGAACGGAGTGATATTCAGCTCAATAGCCGGCTTTAGGTCAGTGATCTTGTCTCCAGCCATATAAGATCTGTTGAAGTCGATGTCATGTTTGGCGGCAGCTTTTTCGAACATACCCGTACCGGGTTTGCGATCTTTGGGGGCATATTCTCGATTGGTATCGTGCTCTGGATGATAAGGGGCATAATACCAATCATCAATATATAGATTTTGTTTTGCCAGTCTTTTATCAACCCAGCCATGCAGATATTGTACATCTTGTTCAGAATACCGATTGCGGGCAATACCGGACTGATTGGTAACCACGATTATTTTGTACTGATGCTCCTTCATCCACCGTAAGGCCTCTATAGCACCTTCGCACCATGTCCACTCCTCGGGCTTATGTACATAATTATAATCTATATTCAGAGTGCCATCACGATCAAGAAAGAATGCTTTATTCATTTTATTAAAAGCCTGAATTGTAGTTAAAAAATTGCTTATAAGATTCCTTGCCATTATGTCGAGATTTTATAATAGCTAAGAGGGCGGAACAAATTTATGAGGTTTGGATATGAATGAAAGCAAGGAAGTAAAATATCATCTAAATATTAAGCTTGGAGTTTATTATGGAATTTACAAAAATGAAGTTCAAAGTATCCCACATATTAACTGTTGGGATATCCTTTATTATTGCAAGTGTTTTAGCTGTTTCATGCAGCGATTTAAGCTCGAATGTTGATACGAGCAATACTGCTGATGGAAAAGCTCATATGAAGGTAAATCTTACCGATGCCCCCGGTGACTATCAGCAGGTTAATATCGATGTGCAGGGATTGCGAATCCATTACACGCCTGCAGAAAGTGACTCGGCTGAGAGTGATACTGCAGAAAGTGATAATGATGGAGAATGGATAGACCTTCCATTTGAACCGATGAATGTAAATTTATTGGAACTCACAAACGGCGTTGACACATTATTGGCTGAGGCCGATTTGGAACCGGGGCACTATAATGAACTTCGGCTGATACTAGGTTCCGATAACACCGTGATGGTTGATAGCACTATTCAAGATCTTAAAGTGCCAAGTGGCCAACAATCAGGTTATAAAATTAAATTCCAGACGGATCTGGAAGCGGGTGAAGAAATTGAGGTTACCGTTGATTTTGATGCCGGACGCTCGGTACATAAGGCAGGCAATAGTGGAAAGTATATCCTAAAGCCTGTTTTAAAAGCTTTTATGGAAGATGGTGAAGAAGTTGAAGTAGGATCTATTACAGGAAGTGTAGAACCTGTAGAAGCGTCCCCTAATGTGTTTGCAATTATGGGTGATGATACTGCAGCAACAACACAGACTGATGAAGATGGCGGTTTTCTGTTGCAAGGCTTGGAAGATGGCCAATATGATGTAAGTTTGGAACCCACCAATGAGCAGTATGCAGATACTACAATCAATGATGTGATGGTTGAAGAGGATGAGAAGACCGATTTGGGGACTATTACCCTGGAAGAAACCGAATAGATTAGAGGATTTCACTTTTCTCTGTAAGCCCGGCTACCTAAAAGTGGTCGGGCTTTTTTCTTGGATGCGTTATTTCTGTCCGGCTAGTTTTATTGAAGACTAATCAATTTGAGGGTAAATTTGTCGGGCTGTTAATAACGAACTATCTTCTTGTGTGGTATTGAGTTCGTAATTAGCATTGACTACCTTCTGTTTAGTTGGAAAGAACAAATAAGGATTCGCGTTTGAATAGAATAAAAATAATGGCGGCCGAAGACTTAAATCGCACCTATCTGCGATTTGCCCATCAGTTTTTAGAGCCGCACGATGATCCCAATCAGTTGGCCATTATCGGTATGCAGACCCGAGGCGTGCATATGGGAAAACGAATATTGAAGCACATCGAAGAAAAGTTTGAATACGATATTGATTTTGGAGTACTCGATGTCACGTTCTATCGTGATGATTTCCGTACCAAGCTAAAGATGCCCCAGGTTAAAGTGACCGAAATCCCATTTGATCTGTACGATCGTGATGTGGTGCTGGTTGATGATGTGCTTTATACCGGCCGAACAGTACGTTCTGCCATGGATGCGTTAATGGATTTTGGTCGTCCACGCACAATTAAGTTTTGTTGTATGGTGGATAGGGGGCACCGCGAGTTGCCAATCTGTGCTGATTATGTTGGGACAAAGTTGCCTACCCATGTACAGGAGGAGGTGCGGGTTAAGGTAAAGGCCTTGGATGATGAAGACGCTGTTTATGTAGTAGAAAATCCAGATGAGGAGGCAGAGTAGATGACTGAAGATATAAAACTACAGGATAGCGACCACGAATTTAAGCATAAACACTTGCTAGGGCTGGCAGACTATTCCAAAGAAGATATTTTATACGTATTGGAGCAAGCCCAATATTTCAGGGAAATTTTGGATCGTCCGGTCCCCAAGGTTCCTACCCTTCGGGATAAGACGATTGTGAATCTTTTTTACGAAGAAAGTACACGTACCAAGCTGTCTTTTGAGCTGGCCCAAAAGCGAATGGGTGCTGATGTTGTAAACTTTTCAAAAAGTTCATCGAGCGTCAAAAAAGGTGAATCCCTGAAAGATACCATTCGCAATATCAGCTCTATGAAAATTGATATGGTGGTTTCCCGCCACGAGAGTCCCGGTGTACCACATTTCTTAACGCGCTGTGTGGATGCAGCCATCATCAATGCCGGTGACGGCGCGCACGAACACCCTACCCAAGCATTACTGGATATGTTTACTATGCAGCAGGTGTATCCCGATTTAACGGATAAGAATATTGCTATCATCGGGGATATTGCTCACAGCCGCGTAGTACGATCTAACATAATTGGATTATTGAGGCTGGGTGCAAACGTTACTGTCTGCGGACCCAGAACAATGATGCCGGCCTACGCACACGAACTGGGTGCTGAAGTATCTCATGATATCAATGAGGTTTTGGGTTGGTGTGATATTGCAATGGCTTTACGTATTCAGCTGGAGCGACAGGAGGATGGTACAGAACTTTTTCCGAGTATCCGCGAGTACCATCAGTTATTTGGTATTACCATGAAACATCTTGAAAAATATCCTGACTTCACGGTTATGCATCCCGGACCGGTAAATCGTGGTGTTGAGATGGATAGCGAGGTGGCTGACAGCGACCGTTCGATAATATTGAGTCAGGTCACCAATGGTGTGGCGGTGCGCATGGCCATTCTCTATTTGTTGAGCGGCGGATCAAGAGTGTGATATAAAGAGTAAATACGACTTACGGGTATTTACTCTTTAAACCCTTTGCGAATCATCTTGCCCCAGCTTTTCTTACCCTTAAAAAAGTCTATCAATCCTTTGAATTGCCACCAGGCGTGGATTTGTCGATAACCTAAGTTTTCGAGGAAGGAGTATAAACTGAGAATAGCTACATCTTTAAAATCGCTGTAGGTTTTGAAGGCAACCTCTTCCGCTAAAACCGCAATAAACGAAACTACCATCCCATAAATGATAGATACAGTGAGGAATAGAAGAATAAACGTCAGATTGAAAAGGCTTGGCAGTGAAAGAACAATAATCAAATAAGCATACCCCAAGAGGTTTACTATGGGACCAAGCAATTCAAAGAAAAGAAAAAATGGCATTACGAACATCCCAATATGCTTGTAGGTAGGATTGAATAGCATGTATTTATGTTTCCAAAGCGAATCTGCAAGCCCACGGTGCCACCGGTTACGCTGGTTTCGCAAGCTTTTATAGTCTGTGGGTACTTCGGTCCAGCAGATGGGTTCCGGAAGGAAACGAATCTGGTAATTTTCTCCATTACGAAGGTGATAGCTGTGCATACGAACAATGAGTTCGATGTCTTCGCCTACGGTATCGGTTAAGTAGCCGCCTACTTTAATGACAGCCTCGCGGTCAAAAATTCCGAATGCCCCCGAGACAATTAGGAGGCTTTTGAAATAATCCCATCCAACGCGACCAAATAAGAAAGCGCGAATATATTCTACCGATTGCAGTCGAGCCCAGAAATTTTTTGGGGTGTGGATTTCTTTAATTTCTCGATTTTCGATTTTACAGCCATTAATTACCCTCACAACACCACCTGCTGCTACGGTATTCTTATGTTCAATAAATGTCTGTATAAGTTTTTTCAGAACGTTCTGTTCAAGAATAGAATCTGCATCAATTGAGCAGATTAGATCTGTTTCGGAAATGTTAATGCCGGCATTAAGAGCATCAGCTTTGCCTCCGTTTTCTTTATCTACAACGGTAAGCATAAGGTTATCAGGAGAACGATAGGTGGCGCGAATGTGCTGATGCTCAATTTGTTTTTCAAAGTAAATTTCAGTTTTACTTAAACTGAAGTGATCAATAAGTCGTTGTAATGTATCATCTGAGCTACCGTCATTGACAACAATAATATGATATTCGGGATACTCCAGTTTTAGTAGTGATTCCACCGACTCCACAATATTATCTGCTTCGTTATAGGCGGGCACAAGGATGCTAATGGATTTAAAAAGTTCGGTCTTAAAAAG
>CAYNKF010000038.1:0-11779 GCA_964397705.1 uncultured Balneolaceae bacterium
TGACTATTGGGGAATTATCTATATGTATCGCGCTGGATACCACCCCGCCGGAGCCCTTGGTCTCCTAAAGCGAATACGCAACAACCAAGGTGATTTTAAAAACAGAATTGGTCACGCCAAATGGCAAGGTGCTTCGCTGGGTGATCGCATAATTAGAATTAATAGTCAAATTGATAACTTTAATCTCCCCCGGAACTTTGGCCATGATTACCAATCTACTTTTCAACAAAAAGTAGGGATATTGGATGATTAGCTGTTTATTTAAATTTCACAGAACTGACAAATAACTGTTTTTGGATGGTTAATTTATTCGGGATGACTAACTTCGCTTTTCAACCAACTTCTTGAGCTCAGAAACCAGCATTAACGATTCAATGGGAGTCATTCGGTTTGGATCACAGGCTTCAAGTTTGTCGATGAGTTGTTCTGTATTAGGATCAAGTTGTGCCTGAAACAGCGAGGGCTGCGTAATCTGACCCTGTTTCTCCATCTCTTCGGCCGCTTTTTTAACGGCGGCCTTCTTTTTCTTAGCCCCCTCCTCAAGCGTACCATTGCTGTCAGTAAGATCTAAGCTGTGGCTTTCAAGATTTGACAGAATTTCTTTAGCACGCTCGATTACAATGGTAGGTAAGCCCGCCATATCAGCTACCTGGATACCATAACTGTGATCGGCGCCCCCACGCACCAGCTTACGCAGGAAAATTACCTTATCGTCATGCTCTTTGACTGAGACGTTATAATTGACAATATGATCGTACATATTTTCCAGCTCATTGAGCTCATGATAATGGGTGGCAAAAAGCGTTTTTGCCGCTACCGACGGTTGGTTATGTAAATATTCGGCTAGCGCCCAAGCAATACTGAGTCCGTCAAACGTACTGGTTCCGCGACCTACCTCATCTAATAGAATCAAAGAATTACGAGTAGCATTATTTAAAATATTGGCGGCCTCATTCATCTCTACCAGGAAAGTACTTTCGCCCGCTGCCAAATTATCTGATGCTCCCACACGAGTAAATATTTTATCCACCAAGCCAATATGCGCCTCCTCAGCAGGGACAAAACAGCCGATTTGAGCCAATAGTACAATCAGCCCTGTCTGACGCAAAATAATACTTTTCCCCGCCATATTTGGACCGGTAATAATCAAAATCTGCTCATCCTCATTTTCTACGTGAATATCGTTTGGAATAAAGGGATCTCCAGGCGGAAGTGTTTTTTCCACAACCGGATGACGTCCTTTTGTAATATCAATTTTTTGATCATCGGCAATGGCCGGTTTGCAGTAATTATTATGATAGGCAACTTCAGCAAAACTCTGCAGGCAGTCCAGCTCGGCAATTGCCCGGGCTACCTGCTGAACATCCTCGGCATATTCTGCTATCTCAATCCGTAACTCCTCAAAAAGATCATATTCCAGACTCTTACTCTGCTCTTCGGAAGATAAAATACGCTCTTCAACCTCCTTGAGATCCGGCGTAATATAGCGCTCGGAATTCACCAGCGTCTGCTTTCGAATAAAATGCTCGGGCACTTTATCTGCATGGGTATTCGTCACCTCAATGTAATATCCATAAACTTTATTATAGCCGATTTTCAGCGAATCGATTCCCGTTTCCTCGGCCAGTTCATTTTTAATATCAGCGATATAATCCTTGCCGTTACGGGCGATATTTCTCAATTCATCCAACTCCTCATTGTACCCATCTTTGAAAATATCGCCGTCGCGCAAACTGGTCGGGGGATCTTCAACAATAGCTTCTTCGATTTTCTCCTGCACCTCAATAAGCAATTTCATTCGTTCTAAGATATCGTTAAGCAGATATTCGTCGAGGTGATTAAACTGAGATTTTAAAATCGGAGTCTGTGCCAGGGAGTCTTTCAGCTTTACCAAATCACGGGGATTAGCACGCCCTACGCAAATGCGCGAAATCAATCGCTCTAGGTCACCGACCTTTTCAAGCTCTTCGCGCACTTTTTCTCGCACATCGTGATTCACATTCAATGATTCTACGGCATTCAAGCGAGCCCGGATAGGTTTCATCCGTTTTAATGGACGCATAATCCACTTGCGTAACATGCGTCCACCCATAGCCGTAGCGGTATCATCCATGATAGAGATCAGCGTGCCCTCACTGCTACCTCCTTCCTGTATGGTCGTAGTAAGCTCTAGGTTTCGCTTGGTCGAACCGTCCAGCGACATAAAATCATTACTCTCAAACTTCTGGATCCGCTTGATATGTCCCAGTGACGCTTTTTGCGTTTCCTGGATGTAATGCATTAAAGCGCCGGCGGCCACATGAGCTACCTCCAGGTCTTCTACACCAAAGCCTTTTAGGGAGTGGGTTTCAAAATGATCCGTCAGTAAATTATATCCGTAATCGCCTTCGTATACCCACTCCTCAATAAACGTCATGTTATAGTCGAGTAGAAAGTCAGGCACATTATTCTTTAGATTTTGGGGCAACAGTAACTCAGCCGGGGCAATAGACTGCATCAGATCATCAAGCCGATCTTTAGGAACCTCACTTACCGAAAATTCTCCCGTCGATACATCAGCAAAAGCGGCTCCTGCAGTCTTACCATCCCAATAGACCGCTGCGGCATAATTATTCCGTTTGTGTTCCAGAAGCTTTTCAGACATCGTAACACCCGGGGTTGTGATCTCGGTTACCTCCCGGTTCACGATCTTACGTCCCGCTTCCTTAGCCTCGGATGGATTTTCCACCTGTTCACAAACAGCCACCCGATAACCTTTCTTTACTAACTTTGGCAAGTACGTATCAAGCGCGTGATGAGGAAATCCTGCCATAGGAGTTTGGTCACCCCCGTTATTACGCTTGGTCAGCGTGATACCTAACTCTTTACTGACCAGCTCCGCATCATCAGCAAAACACTCATAAAAATCCCCCACTCTGAAAAGCAGTATAGCTCCTTCATGTTCTTCCTTAATGTGATGATACTGCCGCATCAGCGGAGTCAGCGATTTGGATTTAGTACTCATTTACAAGCAGTTATTTTTGTGCTTAAAATTTAATTTTGTAACGTATGATAACTTATGATCAAATTAGGTTAGCATAACAAAAGCGAACAGTGTAACTTTCGCATTATAATTAATTAGTACTCACTAATCAGTGGAGAAGTATAAGGATTTCTGGCGGCTCATCGTAAAATTGGCAAAAAAGAAAGATGTGTTTTTTAATGCCTCTGCCATAACCTTTAATATATTTATTTGTGCTATTCCATTTATACTCTTGATGATTTCAATCATCGGATATATTCTCTCCTACGAAAAAGCTTTTGCCGAAATCTTACGTTACGGTCGTGAACTGTTTCCAAGTTTTACATACGAATCACGCAGTGGTGATGTATTCCGAGGCGCCGTAACCCTTGAAACGCTCCTTGAACCACTAATCGGGGCGCGACGCATCTTCGGTATTGTAGGTACCATCATCTTAGTCTTTTTCTCTCAGGGATTTTTCCATACGCTCAAACACGTGGTCTTTGATATTTTTGAGATTGAAGATCGGCGCCACCCCATTCTCGAAATGGTCTATAACTTTTTCACTTTTGGTTTGGTCGGTGGAGCCTTTTTGTTTTTCAGCCTTATAATTTCATTGGTCTCCTTGGTATCAATCGACAGGTTCTCATTACCTTACACTGATATTGTTTTTGAGCTTAGCTGGGTCTATGATTTTCTTAACTTACTTATTCCTATTCTCTTTACGCTTATCTTATTCTATATCATCTTTCGATATATCAGCGAAAAAAGGATGAAGCCACAAGTGGCTTTTCTGGCAACAGTGGTTTATACAGCCCTCTTTGAACTTGCCAAGATGGGAGTGGGTTATTACCTCGAGTATGCTTTAAGCTCCTATCGCTATTTCTACCAGGGATATACCATTCTGGTTATTATTGGTATATGGGCTTTTTACTCAGCGGCTCTTTTTGTTATTACTACCATAATTGCGAAATCATACCAAGAAGTATTTCTGGAGGATACAACTATCCAAGAGAATCCATACACAACGATCTCCTGAGAATGAGTTACACAAAGCTTTCCCCATCATTTTATAGGCGACAGGATGTAGTATCCATAGCCCAAGAACTTGTTGGCAAAGTATTGTGTACTCAACTTGATAATGCCCCTCTAACCAGCGGCATTATTACTGAAACCGAAGCCTATTGCGGTCGAGGAGATAAAGCATGTCATGCAAACAACGAGACCCGAACCAATCGAACCGAAACAATGTATCAAGCCGGAGGTATTTCCTATATTTACCTTTGCTACGGGATACATCACTTGTTTAATGTAGTTACAAATGTAGAAGACAAAGCTGATGCTATTCTTATTCGTGCTATTCAACCCATCGACGGCAAAAAAATGATGTTGCAGCGTCGCGACATGCAAAATGTTAATCCTTCACTAACAGCCGGGCCCGGAAGATTAACGCAAGCTCTGGGTATTTCTACCGACTTGGATGGTACAGTCCTCACAGAGAATAGCATATGGATAGAAGATCGGAACATAGATTTTTCTACACCTTCTCTTATAGCAACCAAACGTGTGGGAGTGGATTATGCCGGGGAAGATGCGAAACTGCCGTGGCGTTTTTATCCCCAAAAAAGCATATGGGTAAGCAAAAAATAAAAAGCCTGTCTCGCTGAGCGAAACAGGCTTTAAAATATAATATCAAAAAAGAGCGTCAGTTCTGCTCGCTTTGCTGCTGCTCTTCTTGTGTAATTTTACGATAGCGTTTAACTACCTCAGGATTTGATTGCAATGCCTTTACAATAGCTTGAAATCGCTGGGGCTGGAGTCCATTTTTCTCCATCGCATTCATGATTTCTTTTTGCTGTACCTTCATCAATTTTGGCTGAACTTCATCAATTGTCTTTTGCTCTTGTTCGGTAACATCGGCAGAGTCAGATCGAGGATTTCTTTGCTTCATCATGATCTCTTGAAATCGCTGGGGATCCATCTCCTTGTCTGCTAACAACGAAACAATCTCTGCGTCAATTTTCTCATTTACATCACTAGTTACAGCAGCGAATTTTTTAAGGTCTTCATTAGTAATGCTATCTGCCTGTGCTTGCTGCATTTTCTGCTGCATGGGATTTCCTTGTGCAAATACCGAACCGGCCATTAATAAAAAACCAAGTACAAGAGCCGCGGATTGTTTAAAAAACTTCATAAAATATATTGAATGATTTAAAATTAGATAGATCTGCTTTGAATTAAGCCCTGTTAAGATAGAGATTATTTATTCCGAAATAAAACAACCACCTTACTCATCTAGCGAGCTATATGTTTTTTTCTATGACTTAGGGCTTGAAAAAGGCAACGCATACTTTCAAATGATATTCTATCTATAACCGATTTTTTTCAAATTTATAATTACTCAACTGTTAACAACCTGGCATTTATTGCCACAATAACGGTACTTAGGGACATAAGGACCGCTCCTACAGCGGGACTAAGTACAATGCCATAACTTACCAATACTCCCGCGGCCAGTGGAATCGCAAATGCATTATATCCGGTAGCCCAAAACAAATTCTGTATCATCTTTCGATACGTCGACTTGGCCAGCTGGATAACAGCAGCTACGTCATTGGGGTCACTTTCAGTAAGAATAATATCGGCCGTTTCCACAGCTACATCCGAGCCCGCGCCAATAGCTATACCCACATCGGCCTGGGCCAAGGCGGGCGCGTCATTAACTCCATCTCCAGTCATCGCTACTTTTAGACCCCGTTGCTGCACTTCTTTTATCTTATCAGCTTTTTCCTCAGGCAGTACTTCAGCAAAAAACTCTTCAAGTCCGAGCTCCTCTGCAACAAAACGAGCCGTTTGCTCATTATCTCCGGTTAGCATCATACAGTGAATACCCATATTATTCAGCTTTTGGATCGCTTCGTACGAACTCTCTCGTATTTGATCCCCCAATGCCATAGCTCCTGCCAACTCATTATCCACTATTACAAATACTACCGTCTTTCCTTCTTGGGAAAGTTTCTCATATTTATCACGCGGCAACTCCATATTTTGCTCTTCTGCATAACCGGGACTCACAACATATACCTGCATCCCGTTTACTTTCCCTTTGATGCCTTTGCCAGTAATCGAATCAAAATTAGTCACTTCATAAGTTTCTTCTACCGCCTCCAAAATTCCTTCCCCAAGCGGATGCTCAGAATTTTGTTCTACAGATGCCGCCAGTTTTACAAGTTCTTCTTCATTATATGAATCAATAAATGTAAGCACATCAGTAACACCAAAATCCCCTTTAGTAAGGGTACCCGTTTTATCAAATATGAGGGCGTCAATACTGCGGGATTGCTCAAATGCAGCACGGTTGCGAATCAAGAAACCATTCTGGGCAGCCAGTGATGTTGAAACCGCCACAACTAACGGTACCGCTAATCCCAATGCGTGCGGACACGTAATCACCATAACCGTAACAGTACGCTCGAGGGCAAAAATGAAGCTTTCAGACGAAAAATACGTCCAGCCAAAGAAAGTCAACGCTCCGGCTCCCAAAGCAATCAGCGTAAGCCAAAAAGCCGCGCGATTGGCCAGATCCTGAGTACGTGACTTACTTTCCTGTGCCTGTTTAACCAGTTCGATGACCTGAGAAAGGAAAGAGTCATTGCCTGTCTTTTCCACTTCAATTTCTAAGGAGCCTTTCCCATTCACCGACCCGCCGATGACTTCGTCCCCCTCTTTTTTTGATACTGGCTTGGATTCTCCCGTCATCAGCGATTCATTCACCGAAGAATCCCCTTTCACAACCGTGCCATCGGCCGGCACTTTTTCACCAGGCTTAACCAATACTTTATTGCCGACTTCTAATTCCTCCAACGGGATGTCCTCCGTTTCACCGTCATCCCTAATGCGATGCGCCTCCCCCGGCATTAGCTTTGCCAGCTCCTCGAGGGCGCGGGAAGCACTCATCACCGAACGCATCTCAATCCAGTGCCCCACCAACATAATGTCCACCAGCGTGGCCAGTTCCCAGAAAAAGACTTCGCCCTCAACGCCAAATACCACTAACGAACTGTACACATAGGCAACTGTTATAGCCAAGCCGATGAGGGTCATCATACCCGGCTCTTTGCTATTCAACTCTTCATATAATCCTTTTAAAAAAGGCCAGCCACCATAGAAAAACACAAACGACGAAAGCACAAATGAGATATACAGGTCGCCCTCAAACTGTAGACTATCCTCGAGTCCCAGAAACCCTTGAATCATATGCGAAAGCACCAAGATAGGAATGGTAACAATCAGTGAAATCCAGAACCGTCGATTAAAGTCTTCGGCCATCTGTTTATGGTGATCGTGTCCATTCCCGGATTTCCCTCCATGCCCTTCTTCATGTTCTTGATCATGTTCCATAATCATATTCGCTTTCTTTTGTTTTAACTATTCGGCTACATCGTTCGTTTTGTGCTTCCGCAACCCGGCATCTGCTGACCCATGTACGGATTTGATATCGCTTTTTCATCATCCAACCAGTACGCGCCTTCTTGATTCTGGGCCATGGGACAATATTGCCAATGTAAGTCCCTGTCATCGAAACCCTGATTTTCAATGGCTTTCACAAGCTGATTAGAAATCTCGGCGAAAGAACTTCTGAATTTCTCAATATTCTCTGCTTCAGAAGCTCTATTTACCGCTTGTACCATTGCTGCATGGTGCTGTTGATGCATGGCCGAATGCTCAGGATGTTCATTCATCGCATTGCTTTGGATCACTTCTTGTTTAAATACAGCTAAATGATTTTCTGCCTCATCAAAACGGTCATTCGCCAAGGCTTCTTTCATGGCAAGATATTTATCGATGAGCTCAGACAGATGCTCGGAGTGCTGATGATCGCTGGGTTCTACCGTTGCTTCTCGGTGATTCTGTTGATCTATCTCTGACGATTCGTCCCTTCTATTCCTCTCTTCCATCGATCCGTGATTATGCCCCGCCGGCTTTGTCCCATCGGGATTTCTATTCATCATGCTGGCTTTGCCTGCCAATTGCGCCGCACTGTCAATTTTGAAATTGCCGTTGGTAACGACCTCTTCTCCGGCATCAACTCCGGATTTAACCACATACTGATCTCCAACCCGAGGCCCAAGCTCAATCTCCCGAAATTCGTAGATCGGTTGGTCAGTATTTGGTTTTTTCACGTAAACCACCGATCGTTCACCGGTCCAAAGAACCGCTGATTTTGGGATGAGCGTTTGCTCTTGACCACCCGAAATTTCGGATGAAATGACGCCTTCTGCAAGCATCTGTGGTTTCAGTCGTCTATTAGGATTTGGAGCTTCTGCCCGAATGGTGGCTGTCCTCGACTGCGGATCCAACGTAGGATCAATGTAGGTGATCTCGGCTTCAAATGTTTCGCCGGGATAAGCTTCCACTGTAAACGTAACGTCATCACCTTCTGCTAAACTGGCCAGATCACGTTCATAGGTCTCGAAGGTCACCCAAACCCTCGAAAGATTCGCGATTTCATACATTACTGTACCTTCCATCACGTGATCCTGCTCCGAGATATTCCGTTTCAGCACATACCCCTCAGCCGGTGATACAATATCGAGCTCATTGATAACCTCTCCACTGTTCTCTATTTTCTGAATTTCTTCCTTGGGCAGCTCCCACAGTTCCAGCTTTCGTCGCGTAGACTGATAGAGAGCAGGATTACTTTCCTTATGCTTTTGCGTTTCAAGAAGTTCCCGCTGGGCAGACAACAGTTGTGGAGAATAGATTGAAGCCAACCGTTCCCCTTTCTGTATCCGTGCGCCGGTGTAATCCACATAGAGTTGGGTAATACGACCGGGAAAATGTGCTGTTACATTCGAAACGCGCCGCTCATCTACCGCAACTTTTCCCGGCATGCGTACTTTCTTAACTGCCACATACTTAACCACTTCTGTCGTCTGAACTTCTGCCAGACGCGCTGCCGCTTCAGTCATTTTTAACTCGTAATTATTTACTTCGGCACCACGCTCAGAACCCTTTTCATTGGCCGGAATAAGCTCCATCCCACAAATGGGACAATTGCCTGGCTCTGATTGTCTTACGCTGGGATGCATGCTACAGGTATACACTATTTCACCCTGCTCATTGGTGTGCACCTCTTCGACATGCTCATCCATGCTTTGCTGATTGGAGGATGAACCACCAAAAAATAGCCATCCTAACAGCAGTCCGATGAGTAATATTCCTGCTGGTTTTACGAGTCGTTTTGTATTAAGTGATTTCATGGTTTTAAACTTTAGTATTGAGTAATAAGTATTGCGCAGTGAGTAAAATTTGGAAGCACTATATACTCACTACTCTAATTCAATTGCTTCAGGGATTGTGTTGTGCTTACCGTACAGATAGTCGATGCGGGCAACCGCTGTATTCAGATCCACTAGGGCCTGCTGCTGTGCAAGTTCGTAATCAAGCAGTTTGCGCTGGAGCCGCAACAACTCTTCAAAATCTGTAGCAGATGTTGAATACTGCTCGGTCAAAATATCGATGGTCTGCTGGGTACGCTGAATCTGAATATCCTTATATAAATTCAATCGGCGTTTGCCATCGCGGTAATCCCGAAGTGCTTGGCTAAGCTGTCTTAACAACTTATTTTCTGTTGCCTGTTGATGATCCTGTACAGAATGCAACTGGATTTGGGCCTGCTTTTCCTTCGCCCGGTATTTCTTTCTATATAAAGGGATCTGAACACCCACACGAGCAAGAATCGCATCTTGACCATTATCGGTGAGCGCCATATCTCGTTCGTCAGTTATCATGTAATCAATACCAAGCCCAAACTTCGGCATCCCTTCTTTTTGAGCAGCTTTAATAGAACTCCTTGCCGACGACGCTTCAAAATCAATTTTTGACAACTTCGGATTTTGTCGCATCACCGTCTGCTCCAATTCACCCTTTGATCTTTCCAGGAACTTTTCCTTCAAGCTGTCCGAAGTTACCACCTTCGAATCAGCCTGACGATTAAGCAGTTCATTAAATTCTTGTCGGGCAACCTGACGATTGTCTTTTTGAAACTCCATTCTCGACTTTAGGTCCTCTTTTTCAATCTGGACCCGCAGCACATCGGCCTGACCAACCTGGTTTGTTTCATACTTCTGAATAGCCAGCGACTCGAAAATTCCCAAGAGCTCAATATTCTCCTCCAATATTCGGATCGACTGCTCAATCTGGTAAAGGTGATACCAGCTTTTCTGCACCTCATAGAACAGCTTATTTCGCGCATCCTGGAATGCTTCAAACTTAGCCTTTGCCTGCTTGGTTGCTGCATCGCCACGGGCATTGAGCGTGCCAAACCAAGGGAACATCTGTGTGATACCAAAACGAGCCTGCTGTGGACCGACCCGCGTCTCAATTGGATTGATAAAATATCCGAATGCCAATTCGGGATCCGGAAGCGTACTGACTTGAGGCGACTGTTGCAAGGCCGATAGATATTGCTTGTACTGTGCTTTTAGGTCGGGATTATTTTGAGCGGCCTGCTGTAAGTACTGCTCAATCTGAGCGTTAGTTGTATCTGCCTGTTGACCCATTACAAATAATGGAATAATCATAATTGTCAACAATATGAACATCCCCCTTAATCCTCCTTCAAAGGGGAACTTGATAAAAGCTACATCTCGTTCAGATGACCCATTTTGGAATAAGATAGATACTGTTAGAATCTCTATGAACTTCATCATTTTAAATCTCCTAGGAATTATCATTTAAACCTCACTTCTTTCTGCCTGATGTTTCAGCTTCCACTCTTGCCACATGGCATAGAGTACCGGCACTACAAACAGCGTAATAATCTGCAAAAACATCCCGCCCACACTGGGGATTGCCATTGGCACCATGATATCGGCACCTCGTCCAGTGGAGGTAAGTACAGGGATCAGTGCCAATATAGTTGTGGCTGTGGTCATCATAGTTGGGCGAATACGTCGGCCGGCCGCTTCTTCCACGGCAGATTTAATCTCTTGCAATGTTCCGGGATTATCGCGGTCAAACACCTGATCCAGATAGGTAGCCATAACCACTCCTCCCTCGGCGGCAATACCAAAGAGGGCGATAAACCCAACCCACACGGCAATACTCAGGTTTACGGTTCCCATCTGGAACAACTCCCGCATATTAGCCCCAAACATGTTGAAGTCCATAAACCAACTCTGCCCATACAGCCAGACCAGAATAAATCCACCGGCCCAAGCGACAAAAATACTGCTGAATATCATCATGGAGGTCGGCACCGACTTAAACTGAAAGTAGATAATCAGGAAAATAAGCAGCAGGGCTATAGGCAGAATAACAGCAAGTCGCTTGGAAGCCCGTACCTGATTTTCGTAATTGCCGGCAAACTCGTAGCTGATGCCCGGCGGAATGGTTAGATTTCCGACCTCGATCTGTTCATTGAGATAATTTTGTGCATTCTCAACGGCATCGACCTCTGCTACCGAATCAATGCTGTCAAAAATCACATACCCAACCAAAAAGGTATCCTCACTTTTGATTGCTTGGGGACCCTGCCGATAGCGTATTTCCGCCAGTTGTCCCAGCGGCACCTGTGACCCCGTGGCCGTTGGTACCAACATCCGCTTAATCTTCTCCGGATCGGCACGTTGCTCGCGGGCATAGCGCACCCGTACCGGATACCGCTCTCGTCCCTCTACTGTGGTCGTTAGCTGAATTCCACCCAGCGCCACTTCCAAATAATGCTGCACATCCTGCATCGACAAACCATAGCGAGCTATCTTTTCTCTTTTG
>CAYNKF010000039.1:0-11385 GCA_964397705.1 uncultured Balneolaceae bacterium
TAAAGCTGTTCAGCAATTAAATACCAAAGGGGAAGTTCCAGGCGTTCAGCTTTTTTATAATCATCCGGTAACGAACTCTTCTTTTGAGCCCATTCATCAACAATTGTTGCCATTTGATGCTGAATGGATTCAAACTATCGTTGGCAAGCCTTGGGAGGGACGTAGCATACCTACATACAGCATGGATTCAGGAATACTGATGTCTGAGTTGACTAGCCAATTACTCTTTGTTTCTCTATACCGTGCGCTTGCTTCATCCTTATCAGCTGAAAATAACAGCAGGCTTATAGCGATGCAGATTGCTGAAAAAAAAATTGGTGATATGATCCATGATTTGACAAAAAAATATCAAATGCAGCGTCAGGTCGCTATAACGGAGGAGATCCTTGATATTACTTCTAGCTTTGAAGTACTGAGAGAAGAGGACGCTTCTAATTTTTAACGGGGCTGTAAGGAATAAACGGACAATGAAGTGGGGTATAACCTGTAGTAAGTCATTGCTGTTTTTTTATACATATCTGTAATTCACTGAATTAATTAAGTACAGAGGGCCGTTATGGAATCCAAAAAAATTAGTAAGCGTCAGTGGCAAAAGTATTTTGATAACTTCTCTTTAAAATACTTGCAAGATGAACAACCGGAATATATTGAAATTCAAGTACTTTCGGAGGATATGGGAGCGCAGCATGAGATTAATTGGACACCTCTGAAAGGCATCACATACGATCCCAAAAGCGATATTCTGGAAATACAGATTGATAAATTGGATCATCTTATTTCGCATCCCAAAGAGATCTACATAAATGAAGAGGAAAATGGTTGGCTTACCGGGATGATGGTGGTTCGTGGAGATGGTGAGAAAAGTATCATCGACATCAGATAAACAGAAATATCAAAAGGGACAGAAATCATTAATAGTGCGGCTAAGAATACACGTATTTTGGTTTGGATTGTCCGGATTAATATTACCCGGTTATGGCTACAGAAACACAAGTCCACTTTAATAAACAATATCTTGAAGAGGAGGTACGCCAACTTGCTAAGTTGCAAGAGTTTACGCTCGATGCAAAGCCGATGCAATCTATTGATGAAACGCTGGTATCGGCTAAGAAGACGCTCACTGAAACCTACACGGTATTAGCCCGTGCGGCCAAGCTTAATCGGGAGTTGAGTTCGGCGGGGGAATGGCTAATTGACAATTTCTATATTATACAGGAGCAAATTGTACAGTTACAAGCAGATCTGCCCAAGTCATACTACGAAAAGCTGCCGAGACTAACACAAGGTGAGTTTAAGGGGTATCCAAGAACCTACGAGATTATTCAGCTGTTGGCATCGATCAGCGACAACATCATCGATAGGGAAAATACTACTATTGCCATCCAGGCCTATCAGGAAGTGGATATTTTAAATTTGGCAGAGATGTGGTCGGTGCCGTTAATGAATCGATTTGCCCTTATTGTACGGTTGGCTCAACGAAGTAAAAAACTACTCAGAGATCGAAAGATCCAGGATGATATTGATGGGCTTTTGAGCGATAAAATATCTGGTAATATTGATGAACCGGGATTCTTACTTCGAAAACTGTCTGAAATTGTTGAGCAAAAGCACAATACTATACGCTATTTAGTGATTTTAGCTCAACGCCTTCAGTCACGTGGCATGTTTACTGAAAATGAACGCCGGTGGTTCGACTATAAATTATCGCGCTGGGATACCAACTTGGAGGAACAGCTTCGTAACCAAATTCAACAAACATCGCGACTGCATTTAAGTATCCAAAATGCAATATCGTCACTGCGAGAAGTTTCAGAGACCGATTGGTCACTTTTTGTCGAAAGTTGTTCGGTTGTAGAGCGTATTCTACGCCTTGATCCGGCTGATATGTATACTCGTATGGATTTCAGCACACGTGACCGGTACCGCAAAATAGTGGAGAAACTTAGTGCTCATTCACAGTATACCGAGCAGGATGTGGCCGAACAGGCGTTGATGATGGCTGAAAGTGCTGCCCAGAACGGGACCAGCAGGCGCAGTAAAAAAATGCATATTGGCTATTATCTTATAAATGAAGGATATGATGCGCTGTGTCAAAAACTTGCATACAAAAAGCCGATTGATGAGCGCTTCCAAGAGCTTGTACAAGAGTATCCTGCAATCTACTTTTTCTTTATCGGCATTCATTTTGCCATTCTTCTTGCTATAGTCGGAGTCGTTACGAACTTGATAGCTCGAGAAGGCTGGATGATTATCCTAACCCTCATTGTATCCTGGCTTCCTGCTCTTGATTTGTCCATAATTTCCACGAACCGATTGCTTTCATTTCTGATCCCACCCCGTATTCTGCCTAAACTCGAATTTAAAGGGCCCATTCCTGATGAGTATCGGACCGTCGTAATTGTACCTACTATGTTGTCATCAACAGCCGATGTAGAAGCACAATTTGAACTCCTTGAAATTCGTGCTCTTGCCAATGCAAATGAATCGCTACAATTTGCCATTGTTTCAGATTTTCTCGATGCCGAAACTGAAACCAAAGAGGACGATGATGCTATTTTGGAAGCTTCCCGTCGGCAGATCAATCGCTTAAATGTACAGTATCATTCTAAGTATGGCGACAAGTTTCTGTTTTTCCATCGAAAGCGACTATGGAATAACTCGGAACAGAAGTGGATGGGCTGGGAACGAAAACGAGGAAAAATCGAGGAATTCAATCAGCTGCTAAAAAATAAAAATACCCAAACAAGCTTTAGAGAAATACCGGATGATTTTTTAGCATCGACCCAGAAAATTCCGGTACAATATGTGATTACACTTGATGCCGATACCAAGTTACCGCCAGGTAGTGCTCAAATGCTGATTGGTACGGCCGCACATCCGCTTAATAAAGCAGAAATTAATCCTGAAAAAAACATTGTAACACAGGGATACGGAATATTTCAGCCGCGTATATCTATCCCTCCTAAATCAGCCAATAAAACCATGTTTGCCAAGATATATTCCGGTAACGTGGGGCTTGATCCCTATACTACCGCCGTCTCTGATATCTATCAAGACCTTTTTGGGGAAGGAGTATTTACGGGCAAGGGACTTTACGATTTGAATGCTTTTGAAACGGTATTAGGGAATCGTTTTCCAGATAATCGCATATTATCTCATGACTTGTTGGAAAGCACCTACCTGCGGGCGGCCTTACTTACAGACATAGAGCTTTTTGATGATTATCCCACAACCTATTTAAGTTTTTCCAAGCGCCTTCATCGCTGGATTCGTGGGGATTGGCAGATTTTATTTTGGCTCTTCAACAGTGTACCAAAAGGAGATAAAGAAAAAGAGAGAAATCCTATCAACAGCGTTTCAAGATGGAAAATACTTGATAACCTGCGCCGATCACTGAGTCCGGCTGCATTATTGGTGTTTTTATTGGCCGGATGGATTTTTCTGCCGGGTTCAGCGTTAGTATGGACAGCTGCAGTATTTGGAATAGTAGCATTCCCCATCTATTCCACGTTCTCAACTGATATTTTTAAACGTCCACAACGGGTTGGATGGCGGCTGTATCTGGATAAAATTTTGGTTGACATTAAAATGAATACCATCCAATCTGTAACCAGCTTTTTGAATCTACCTCATCAGGCTTTTATCTCCCTTGATGCCGTCTTTCGATCACTTTATCGACTATTTGTCTCTAAGAAACATCTACTGGAATGGACTACAGCCACCCAAGTCGAAAAACAACATGCCAATGGATCATTGTGGGATTATTGGCAAAAGATGATTCCCAATTTAATATGGGGCGGACTTTGTTTAGGGCTGGTAAGTGTTTTTAGTACTTCGGTATTATTTATCGCCACTCCTATTTGTTTAGGATGGTTGCTGGCACCTTATGTAACGTATATTTTGGGACGCCCGCTTAAAAGTGAAAAGCGAGGATTATCAGAAAAGCAGTACCAAGAGCTTCGCCAATATTCACGCAGAACCTGGCATTTCTTTGAGCAATATCTCGATGAAGAACATTCTTGGCTTCCTCCCGATAATGTACAAGAAGAACCGTATATAGGAGCTGTAGGACGAACATCACCTACGAATATAGGCTTAGCACTGACGGCAGTATATTCGGCTTTTGAGATGGGATACCTATCTCTGACTGAGATGGTAAAAAGCCTCGATAACATGCTGTCTTCGATGAGTAAGCTCGAACGGTATCGTGGACATTTTTATAATTGGTACAGCACGAAATTAGGGGCAGTATTAAATCCAAATTATGTATCCACTGTTGATTCGGGGAATTTAGCTGCCGCACTGTTGGTAATTGAAGAAGCCCTTGCTCAACTGGACAGAAAACCTTGTCCTAGTCCTGCGTTCTGGGATGGATTGCGAGATACTATTCAGGCTGTAAGTGAGCTGTTTATCGAATACAACATAAGTGTGAATCATAAAAAATTAGTCAATGAAATAATTACTATAACCAAGCAGATGAGAGCAGATATTCCACGAAATTCACCGAAATCCCTTATAAAATGGAAAGAGATTTTGTTGGAAATACGGGAGAAAGCTCAAAAATTAAATAATCTTGCTGCTGTTGTGTTGGATTACTCATTGGAAGATCAAAAAAGCCATGAGTTGAGTGACTGGCTTCAACGTCCGTTGATTCAGATTCAAGGGCAGTTGGATGAAATAGAGAAATTAAAGAGTAACAATGACAAAGTATCTGATAGCAGAGAAACATTTAAAAGTACTGCGTACACTGATCTTCTTACAAGGGCTGGTCAGCTAAGTTCAATTTGTCGCGAGATGGTTCAAAAAATGGACTTTACGCTTGTGTATGATCGGGACCGAGAGTTATTTAGCATTGGTTATAATGTAGATCGGGCTCAACAAGATAACAGTTATTACGACCTTTTGGCCTCCGAGGCACGACTGGCATCATTTATTGCGATAGCAAAGGGAGAAGTGCCGCCTGAGCACTGGTTTCGGCTAAGCCGACGGCTGACAAGTATCGAACGCAATGAAATTCTACTTTCGTGGGGCGGCACGATGTTCGAATATCTAATGCCATTGCTGTTCATGTCAGAATTTGAAAATACGCTACTTAGTAACACCTATAAAAATGTTGTTCTCTGGCAGCGGAATTATGGATCGTTGCGAAATAAACCCTGGGGTTTTTCTGAAAGTGGTTATAATGTGCGAAATATGGAATTGCATTATCAATACCGGGCATTTGGAGTGCCTGGACTGGGGTTACGCCGGGGACTGGCTGAAGATTACGTGGTGGCACCATATGCCGGAATGCTCGCTTTAATGGTGGATTCAAAACATGCGCTAAGTAATTTGCGAAAATTGCGGGATGAGGGCGCATATGGGGCCAATGGTTTTTATGAAGCCGTAGATTATACAAAGCGACATCTTCCCAAGGATGACAGGAGTGAAAACGCTGTTGTTAAAATGTATATGGCACATCACCAAGGAATGAGTTTATTGGCACTGTTAAATGTATTGGATAACAACCGCATACAGCAATTATTCCATGACCATCCGTTGGTTCAATCCTGTGAATTACTTTTACAGGAACGTATTCCAAGGGGAATCCCTATTAAAGAACCCCGTCCCATTGATGTAGAGCTTGAGCCGGCCGAAGAGGAGCAGGTGAAAAATATAGTGGATCATGCCAGCATTGAAGCTCTTGATGATACACCACCTCGAACTCATATCCTTTCAAACGGACATTATTCAACGCTGATTACTCATTCCGGTACCGGTTATTCTTATTCAGGTGATTTAATGCTTAGCCGATGGCGATCAGATGTGGTAACTGACCATTACGGTATGTTTTTCTACATCAGGGATTTGGAAAGTGGAAATTATTGGTCAGCAGGTCACCAACCGGTTAAACGAAAAGCCGATCGGTATGATACATGGTATCACGCTGGCAAGGTACAGATTGCTCGTGTGGACGATTGGATTGAAACATTTATGGAGATATGTGTTTCACCGGAAGATAATATTGAGCTTCGTAAAATCACATTGACAAACTATTCCGAACGTCAGCGCAAGATTGAGATTACCAGTTATGCCGAAGTAGTTTTAAACACGCAACAAGCCGATCGTGCTCATCCAGCATTTTCAAACTTATTTGTGCAAACCGAATACCTTCAGGAGCATCATTCAATATTGGCTAAAAGACGTCCACGAGCAGAGGATGAAGCCCCTATTTGGCTGGTTCATACGATCGCCAGTGAGGATGCTGATAGTTTTTCTGAAGAGCTCCAGATTGAAACAGATCGAGAGCAATTTATCGGGCGAAACCGTTCAATGAAAGCACCTCGAGCTATGGACCAAGGAGTACGACTAAGTGGTAAGGTCGGAAATATCAAAGATCCCATTGTAAGCATTCGAAGGGTGATAACGCTTGATCCAGGTAAAAAAATTAATATTACGTTTGGTCTTGGAAGTGCGACTAATCGTGACGAGGCGGTGGCAATGGGAGATCAATATGACAATCCCTATGCCACGGATCGCGTTTTTGAACTTGCATCTATCTATGGCAATGTTGAACTGGAACATGTGGGGCTGAGTGGTGAGCAAGCGCAGTATATTCAAAACCTTACAAGTTATCTGATATATAATGGTGAAGCGTTGCGGGCAGAGGAAGGCACGTTAACACAAAATAGAAAAACACAGTCGGGACTCTGGGCCCATGGAATATCAGGAGATGTACCAATTTTGGTATATCATATCGATGATAAAAAGTATATGCGAGAGGTAACGCTATTGCTCAAAGCGCATCATTTTTGGCGCCAACGTGGCTTAAATGTCGATTTGGTTTTTATGAATGATCATCCTCCGTCATATGTAAACGAACTCCAGGAATTAATTCAGCAACAATTACAGCAAACCACTGATCAACATACACAGCGAGAGAAAGGAGGGGTTTTTATCCTTCGCAGCGACGAGTTAAGCCGAGAAGATAATGTGCTTATCAATACTGTAGCTCATGTCGTTCTTACCGGAAAATTACCCAACCTTAAACAGTTAAAAGAGCAGGGGCAAGTAGATGCTCCTAAAAAGCAGATATCACCATACAAGTCTGTTAAATATGTGCATGTTAAAAATAAAACTACAAGTGTAGGTGAGGATTTACTGTTTTATAACGGGTATGGAGGATTTTCTGCCAATGGTCATGAATACGTTATCAAACTCCAGACCGATCCGGATATCCAAAACCTGCGCTTTCCACCGGCCCCTTGGATTAATGTTATTGCAAATCAGGACTTTGGATTTTTGACGACCGAAAAAGGGTCATCGTATAGCTGGAGTAAAAATAGCAGAGAGAATAAGCTAACCCCATGGTCCAACGATACTGTGTTGGATCCATCCGGAGAAGCTTTCTATATACGTGATGAGGATGAAAAGCTCTTTTGGTCACCCATGCCGCAACCGGTTCCGGGAAGTGCTGATTATGAAATAAGGCATGGACATGGTTATTCGACCTATCGAAGTAAAACCATGAATATTGAGCAAAAAGTTAGCATATGGGTAGACAAAAATGATCCGATAAAATTCGTAAAACTTAGGTTGTATAATGAAGATTTAATGGATAAAAACTTAACACTGGTTGGATACACCGAGTGGGTGTTGGGGGTCTTCCGGGAAAAAAGTACGAGACAGATTGTATCTTCATTGGATGAAAAGAGCCAAGTTATTTTTGCCCGTAATTATTATAACAATGAATTTGCAGGTCAGGTTGCTTTCTCGGGTTTTGTGACAGATAAGGATATTCATTCAGTTTCATATTCTTCTGATCGATTATCATTTATTGGACGAAATAGAGATCTACAAAGCCCGAGGGCAGTAAAAAATGATACGACCTTAAACGGACGTTTCGGGATGAAATTTGAATCTTGTGCCGCTCATCAATTTTCTATTGAATTGAAGTCAGGGGAATCAACCGAAATTTATTTTTACCTGGGTGAAGGGCAAGACCAAGAGGAGGCGCGCAGACTGATAAGTAAATATCAGCAGTCTAAGACTATCAAACAGTCATTCATTGATGTGAAAAATTATTGGCGAAAGAAACTCGATGGTATCAGTGTTAAAACTCCCGAGCCTGAGTTAAATATTTTGATGAATGGGTGGCTGCAATATCAGAATATAGCTTGTCGAATGTGGGGGCGAAGCGGTTTCTATCAGTCGGGAGGAGCATTTGGTTTTCGTGATCAGCTACAGGATGCCACAGCGACCTGTTATTTAGATCCTGAGCTCACCCGTAAACAAATTCTATTGCATGCAATCCATCAATTTGAGGAGGGAGATGTACTGCATTGGTGGCATCCCCCGACCGATCGAGGTATTCGTTCGGTTATTACGGATGATCTGCTTTGGCTGCCTTATACCACAGCATTTTATATAATGAAAACCGGAGATGACGACATTTTAGATGAGCAGATTGCCTTTTTAAAAGCACGTCAATTGTATGAAGGAGAACATGAGGCATACTTACAGCCTGAGGTATCTGATCAAAAGGCATCTTTATATGAACACTGTTGCCGCGCTATTGATCGTTCGCTAACCAAGGGCGCTCATGGTTTGCCATTAATTGGTGGGGGAGACTGGAATGACGGGATGAATCAGGTAGGGGTTAATGGTAAGGGAGAAAGTATCTGGCTCGGATTTTTCCTCTACGCTATCTTGGATGATTTTATTCCGATTGTTAAAAAATTTAATGACCAAGGCCGACTTGATAAATACCGGATCTATAAGAAAGAGCTTAAAAAACATCTCAATAAAGAAGGTTGGGATGGTAAATGGTACCGCCGGGCTTATTATGATGATGGCACACCGCTGGGATCATCGCAAAATGATGAGTGTCGCATTGATGCAATTGCACAGGCGTGGGCGGTAATTTCTGGCGCTGGAACGCCTGCTAAAACTGCAAAAGCACTGCTAGCTGCTGAACGTTATTTGGTATCTAGGCAGGATGGGATTATTAAATTACTTACCCCTGCCTTTGACCAAACAGAGAAAAACCCCGGCTACATCAAAGGATATATTCCGGGCGTACGCGAAAATGGCGGACAATATACACATGCTGCCCTTTGGCTTGTTAAAGCATTTGCAGAAGCGGGGAAAACAGAAAAAGCTATTTCACATATGAAAATGCTTTTGCCCATTAATCATGCTTTAAATAGTATAGATGTAGAACGTTATCAGGTTGAGCCTTATGCGGTTGCGGCTGATATCTATGGAGAACATCCTCTTGTGGGAATGGGGGGTTGGACTTGGTATACCGGTTCAGCGGGGTGGATGTACCGTGTGATTTTAGAATCTTTATTAGGCATAACAATCGTTGAAGGAAACCAAGTTCAAATTACTCCTACTATTGTTTCGTCATGGAAGAAGTATGAGTGTTGGATACAAAACAACAATCATGATGTCACCTTACACATCGAAGTATTGAATCCCAATAAATTATCCAAAGGTACTGTTACTGCATCGCTTAACGGTTCTACCGTAGCTGTTAAAAATGATGTGGTTAGGGGCACGCTTCCCGATAAGAAGGGAATTCATAACTTAAAAATTATTATCGAGGAGTGAGTATTTCTGTATTTATAGCGTGGTAGAAATTCTTACACCTCTAATATCGTAGAACGTACATTTCTTTGGTGAATATTTATATATGTTCATTTTCAAGAAACTCTAATTTGACTGCCCCAAAATTCAATTTACCATGGATGCTATCAAGGTTTTGATTATTGACAAAAATATTCTTGTTAGAAGAGCAATAACCACCATTTTACAGCAGCATGAAAAATTCGGCGTTTATTGGTTAAGTGATGAATTTGAAACGGTTGAAACCGTTATTCGCAATAAAGAACCTGATGTTGTTTTGCTAAGTATCGAAAGTATTGAGGGCAAAGGGTTAGATATGTTACAGAGAATTAGGTCGAGCTTTAGCAACTTGCCGGTTATAGTTATAAGCCCACGCAATAATGAAGGAGCAAAGGCAGCAATAACAGCACTACGGTTGGGTGCTGTTGATTTTATTACTAAACCTGAGTCAAAAAATCTGATTTTATTCGCAGAGCAGCATTTTAAAAAGCGATTAGAGCCATTAATTACGGCTATCCATAAGACAAAATTGCAAAAAAATGTAGACGATTTAATGCTGGAATCGCTGACTCGGCCGCAGAAAAGTTTTGAAGAAATAACTCCGAATATTAGCGAGCACCAGTCGATAGAAGTAGTAGTAATGGGAGGGTGTACTGGAGGGGTAAAGGTATTATTTTCAATTTTTAGCAGGTTGCCGAAAGATTTGGCAGTGCCAGTGGTAGTTGTGCAGCATTTGCCGCGAACCTATACCGAGTATTTAGCTACTTGTCTGGATGCCTTTTGCAGTATACCTGTCAGAGAAGTACAGGATGGAGACACGTTGGAATCAGGCACCGTGTATATTGCTCCCGGGGGGTATCAGTGTGAAATTGTTAAGTCAGTTTCAGATATCACCGCCTCAGTGTACCGGGGGCCCCGTGAAAATAACATGCGCCCATCGATTGATGTATTGTTTCGTTCCGCAGCGAAAATATATGGCAATAAAACCCTTGGAGTGTTACTAAGTGGTTGTGGGTGTGATGGATTGAGTGGTGCCGAAGAAATTAAGAAACATGGAGGACAGATCATTGTTCAGGATCCCCGATCTTCTATTGCACCTCACTTACCATTATCGGCAATTTCACAGGGATTAACTAAAATATATTATCCGCCGAAAGATATTGCGCAGCAATTAATTATATACTCATCTCTTATTGGTAGTGGTAATTATAATCCCCAACAAAAAGATGTACTAAATACCAATTTTTTGTTTTAGATTGTCCATAGTTACATTCTCAGAAATATGATTTTTATTCATCTATGGACCGATCAGCTGCTTCCAACCCTTTCTTTGAAAAACAACCGTGGGCACTGAATATTCCGGATGTTCTTGGAGCCTTAGAAGTTGATGAAGATCATGGGCTTTCACCGCAGCAGGTGAAAAAGCGCAAAGAGAAATATGGTCCTAATCAACTTCGCAGACATAAAAAGCGGGGTGTTTTAGAAATCCTGATCGATCAGCTAAAGAGTATTATAATTGTACTTTTGGCGGCTGCGGCCTTACTAGCTTTTTGGTTAGGGAAATACGTAGATGGTTGGGCCATTGTAGCTGTTATTGTTATTAATACGGGAATAGGATTTTTTACTGAGCTCCGTGCGGTTCGCTCTATGGAAGCTCTATTTAAGCTTGGAAAAGTGAGTACAAGGGTCCGGCGTGCGGGTAAAATTATTGAAATAGATGCCGAAGCATTGGTGCCGGGAGATATAGTCATTATTGAGGGAGGCGATATCATTACA